>NZ_JBEXWB010000082.1:0-19798 GCF_040629645.1 Streptomyces sp. NPDC005899
GCGCACCCCGGCCGGCCCCACACCCCCCACCACCGGCCGGGGTGCGCGCCCCTTTCTCCGCGCGTCCGGAGCGTCAAGCGGAACCACCGCACCGGCCACCGGAGTTCGGGGAAAGAACACGGAAAGGCGCTCAGGTCCCTCCAGGCGCCCCCTGACCGCCGTGTCCCGTTCATTTTCCGGCGGGCGTCCGCGGGCGGACCGCGAGGGGGACACCCGCCGGAAAGCCCGTGCCGAAAACGGCCGCGCAGCCGCATCCGACCGGTCGCACATCCCGGTTCTTCAGCCCAACACCCGTCTGACCTGCACACTTTGGCTCCGGTGGGCTCCGTCCATGCAGGGTGTGCCGGTGAACGCAAGACCTCGGTCGGACACGTTCGCGTGACTTGCAGGACACACTCGGGCAACGGAAGCGTCTTCAACTCTTGACACCCACCCCCTTGAGGCAGCAATCTTCCGGCATCAGCGCATGGGAGCGCTCCCATATCGAACGAGGTTTTTCGCTCGTACGGGGACGGCACAGCCCATGTCCTCTCCGTACCACTGGCACCCGCACCTACCAGCGCGTATGCCGAGCAGATCGAACGCCAGTCCCACCCTGGAACAAGGAGTAGTGGAATGCGCATCACCCGCACCGTCGCAGGTCGACGCCGCAGAGCTGCCGTCATGGCCACCACGGGCCTCACGGCCACCGCCCTGCTGCTGACCGGCTGCAGCGACTCGGGATCGGACTCCGACGAGGCCGACGCGAACGGGAACATCACCCTGACCGTCGCCGACTTCGGACAGTTCGGGTACAAGGAGGCGGGGCTCTTCGCGAAGTACCACGAGCTCCACCCGAACATCACGGTCAAGGAGAACACCACGGCCGACGAGAAGGTCTACTACCCCAAGTTCCTCCAGCAGCTCAACACGGGCAGCGGACTGGCCGACGTCCAGGGCATCGAGGTCGGCCGCATCAAGGAGCTCGTCGACACCAAGGCCGACGCGTTCACCGACCTCGCCAAGGTCGTCGACACCGACCAGTGGGTGAACTGGAAGGCGCTCCAGGCCAGCACCGACGAGGGCAAGGTCATCGGAGCCGGCACCGACATCGGCCCCATGTCGATCTGCTACCGCCGTGACCTCTTCGAGCAGGCCGGTCTGCCGGCCGACCGCGAGGCCGTCGCCGCGAAGGTCGCGGGCGGCTGGGAGGACTACCTCAAGCTCGGCGAGGAGTACAAGAAGAAGGCCCCCAAGGGCACCTTCTTCATGGACTCCGCCAGCGCCATGTACAACGGCGTGGTCAGCTCCGACTCGGAGCAGTACTACTCCAAGGACGGCAAGGCGATCTACAAGGAGAGCGCCGGCGTCAAGGCGGGCTGGAACCTCGCCGCCCAGGCGGTCGACAAGAAGCTGACCCAGGGCCTGGCCCAGTTCAGCCCGCCGTGGCAGGCGGCCCTGCGCAAGGGCAGCATCGCCACCGTGGCCTGCCCGGCCTGGATGGCCGCGCAGATCTCCACCTACGCCGGTGACACCTTCAAGGGCAAGTGGGACATCGCCCGCACCCCCGGTGAGACCGCGGCCAACTGGGGCGGTTCCTTCCTCTCCGTGCCCGCCAAGGGCAAGCACGTCAAGGAGGCCGGTGAGCTCGTCAAGTGGCTGACCGCCCCCGAGCAGCAGGCCGCCGTCTTCAAGGCCGTCGGCGTCTTCCCCTCGAACAAGGGTGCCTACGAGCTCGCCGAGGTGAAGAGCGCCAAGCTCGAGTACTTCAACAACGCCCCCATCGGTGAGATCTACGCCGAGGAGGCCCAGATCATCCCCGCGGCCGTGCTCGGCCCGAAGGACGGCATCATCAAGGACTCCATCTCCACCCAGATCAACAACATGGAGCAGCGCGGCACCAGCCCGGACAAGGCCTGGGACGACGCCACCGAGGCCATCGACAAGGTGATCGGCTGAGCCTCGCCGGTGCGGGCGGCCGGGACGCCATCCACGCGTCCCGGGCCGCCCGCACCGGTGCCGGTTCCCGCACCGGCCCCGTGCACGGCTTCCGACACCTCCGCCGGCCCTGACCAGAGGCCGGCCTGCCCCTGCGGTGTCGGCACACCCCAGGGAAGGACTCCCACCTGTGGCAACCACGACCCCCACCCGGGGCGCACACGGCACCCGGCCCAGCCGCCGCGCCCCGAAGCCCATGACCCCCGGACGCCAGGCATGGCGCAGCCGGCTGTGGCGCTTCGACGACAAGGCGTCGCCGTACGCCTACATCGCGCCCTTCTTCCTCGTCTTCGCGGCCTTCGGCCTCTACCCGCTCGTGTACACCGGCTGGATCGCCCTCCACAAGGTGGAGATGACCGATCTCGACCACATGGAATGGGTCGGCTGGGACAACTTCAGCACCATCCTCCAGGACTCCGAGTTCTGGACCGCGGTCACCAACACCTTCGTCATCGGCGTCATCTCGACCGTCCCGCAGCTGATGATGGCGCTCGGCCTCGCCCACCTGCTGAACTACAAACTGCGTGCCAGCACCTTCTGGCGCACCGTGATCCTCACCCCGTACGCCACCTCGGTGGCCTCCGCGGCCCTCGTCTTCGCCCTGGTGTTCCGCGCGGACGGCGGCCTCCTCAACTGGGTGCTCAGCTTCTTCGGCGCCGGCGAGACCAACTGGGTCAACGGCCACTGGACGTCCAAGATCGCCATCGCCGTCATCGTGATCTGGCGCTGGACGGGCTACAACACGCTCATCTACCTCGCCGCGATGCAGGCGGTCCCCTCGGACCTCTACGAGGCCGCCTCGATCGACGGGGCCTCGCGCTGGCAGCAGTTCCGCAACGTGACGATCCCCGCGCTCCGGCCGACGATCCTCTTCACGATCGTCATCTCGACCATCGGCTCGATGCAGCTGTTCGGCGAGCCCCTGCTCCTGGAGGGCGGCGTCAACGGCGCGCAGGGCGGCACGGAGCACCAGTACGAGACGCTCAGCATCTACCTCTACAACTACGGCTGGAATCTCCTCCACCTCGGTCCGGCCGCCGCAGTCGCCTGGGCCATGCTCGTCCTGCTGCTGCTCATTGCCGGGATCAACTGGCTCATCGGGCGCTTCGTGCGCAAGACCGCGGCCTGACGGGGAGCGATATCCATGACCACCACCAGCCCCATCACCACCCCGGAGCGGCACGGCGTCACCAAGACCGCCGTCCGCCGCAGTGAACCGGCACGCACCCGCCGGTTCAAGCCCGGCGCGGGCCGCCAGCACCACGCGGGCCCCTTCGCCTACTTCGCCCTGGCGGTCGTCGGCATCGGCTCGCTGTTCCCGCTGTACTGGACGCTCGTCACCGCCTCCCGCACCCAGGACGAGGTGCTGGACACGCCGCCGCCCTTCTTCCCGGGCGGCAAGCTGTTCGACAACCTCGAGGCGGCCTGGGAACAGGCCCACCTCGGCACGGCCATCCTCAACACCTTCATCGTGTCGTGCTCCATCACCGCCGCGACCCTGTTCTTCTGCACCCTGGCGGGCTACGCCTTCGCCAAGATGCGCTTCAAGGGCCGCGGAGCGCTGATGACCATGGTCATCGCCACCCTGACGATCCCGCCGCAGCTGAGCGTCGTCCCGCTGTTCATGATGATGTCGGACATCGGCTGGGGCGGTCAGCTGGAGTCGGTGATCTTCCCGACCCTGGTGAGCGCCTTCGGCGTGTTCTTCATGCGCCAGTACCTCCTGGAGGCACTGCCGTACGAGCTCATCGAGGCGGGCAGGATGGACGGGGCGAACAACCTCCGTATCGTGCGGAGCATCGTGCTTCCCGTGGCCCGACCGGCCATGATGGTGCTCGGCATGCTCACCTTCGTCCAGACGTGGAACGACTTCTTCTGGCCCTACCTCGCGCTGAACCAGGAGAACCCCACCCTGCAGGTCGCCCTCGGCCAGCTGAGTGCCTCCTACGTTCCCGACCAGAGCATCATCATGGCCGGCGCGCTGATCAGCACCGTGCCGCTGCTCGTCGTCTTCGTGATCTTCGGCAAGCAGATCGTCGGCGGGATCATGGCCGGCGCCGTCAAGGGCTGACCTCCTCGCCCGCCGTGCCGTCCCGCCCCGGTACCACCCCGGCCGTCCCGTACGGCCTGTACCTGACCGCAGGCCGTACGGGCACCGGGGCCCGTACCCCCGTCCTTGTCCCTCCACCCATGGGAGCGCTCCCGCATGACTGCCGTACGACCCGACATCACCCCCAAGCAGGCGCCCGAGGCGCAGTTCCCCACGGGCTTCCTCTGGGGCGCGGCCACCGCGTCCTACCAGGTGGAGGGCGCCGCCGCCGAAGACGGCCGCACCCCGTCCATCTGGGACACCTTCAGCCGCACCCCCGGCAAGGTCCGCAACGGCGACACCGGTGACATCGCCGCCGACCACTACCACCGCTACCGCGACGACGTCGCCCTGATGAAGCAGCTGGGGCTGAAGGCCTACCGCTTCTCCGTCTCCTGGTCGCGGGTCCAGCCCACCGGCCGCGGCCCGGCCGTCGAGCGCGGCCTGGACTTCTACCGCAAGCTCGTCGACGAGCTGCTCGACGCCGGCATCATGCCCGTCGCCACCCTCTACCACTGGGACCTCCCCCAGGAGCTCGAGGACGCCGGCGGCTGGCCCGAGCGCGCGACCGCCGAGCGTTTCGCCGACTACGCCGCGATCGTGTCCGGTGCCCTCGGCGACCGCGTCGGCATGTGGACCACCCTCAACGAGCCGTGGTGCTCGGCCTACCTCGGATACGGCTCCGGCGTGCACGCCCCCGGCCGCACCGAGCCCGCAGCAGCCCTGCAGGCGGCCCATCACCTCAATCTCGCCCATGGCCGGGCGATCGAGGTTCTGCGCGCCCAACTCCCCGCTGCGGCGCAGACCTCGGTCACCCTCAACCTCCACCAGGTCCGCCCGCTGACGGGCAGCGAGGCCGACGCGGACGCCGCCCGGCGCATCGACGCCGTCGGCAACCGCGTGTTCACCGGCCCGATGCTCCGGGGCGAGTACCCCGAGGACCTGATCGCGGACACCTCGCACCTGGTGGACTGGTCCAAGCTGGTCCGGGACGGCGACCTCGCCACCATCTCCCGGCCGGTCGACGCCCTCGGCGTCAACTACTACACACCCACGCTGGTCTCCACGCCCGAGGGCGGCACGGGTGACACCCGCAACGACGGCCACGGCAACAGCGACCACTCGCCGTGGCCCGGCTCCGAGCACGTCGCCTTCCACCTCGCCGAGGGGAAGGAGCGGACCGCGATGAACTGGTCGATCGACCCCGACGGCCTCTACAGCCTGCTGATGGACGTCACCCGCGACCACCCGGGCCTGCCCCTGATGATCACCGAGAACGGTGCGGCCTTCGACGACTACGTCTCGCCCGAGGGCAAGGTCGAGGACCCCGAGCGGATCGCCTACCTGCACGGGCACCTCGACGCCGTCCAGCGGGCCATCGCCGACGGCGCGGACGTGCGCGGGTACTTCCTCTGGTCCCTGATGGACAACTTCGAGTGGGCGTACGGCTATTCGAAGCGCTTCGGCACGGTGTACGTCGACTACGCCTCCCAGCGCCGCATCCCCAAGGCGAGCGCCCACTGGTACTCCGACGTGATCCGCCGCCACGCCCTCCCCGGCGCCGACGGCACCGTCTGACCGACGGCAGGAGCGGGGCCCGCCCGGGGGGCGGGTCCCGCTTTTCCATGCCCGCCTTACCTGCCGGTCACATGGACCCCTTACGCTTGGGAGCGCTCCCAAGCGTAAGGACGCCTGGTGGGGACCGCCAGGTCCGCACGAGTGCCGGGGGAACGGGCAGTGGGACTTGGTTTGGCTACCCCGCTGTGAGAAATTGACCGCGAACGGGAGGCAGCCATGGCGGCAGCGCGAGTACGGAGTGGCGGGCGGCCCACGCTCGAAGAGGTAGCGGCACGGGCCGGAGTGGGGCGGGGCACTGCCTCACGCGTCATCAACGGCTCCCCCCGGGTCAGCGCGCAGACCAGGGAGGCCGTCGAGGCGGCCGTCGCCGAGCTGGGCTACGTGCCCAACCGGGCGGCCCGCGCGCTCGCCGGGAACCGGACGGACGCCATCGCGCTCGTCGTGCCGGAGTCGGAGACCCGGTTCTTCGCCGAGCCGTACTTCTCGGACATCGTGCGGGGAGTCGGAGCGGCCCTGGCCGACACCGAGATGCAGCTGCTGCTGACCCTGGCGGGCAACGACCGCGAGCGCCGGCGCCTGGCCCAGTACCTGACCGCGCACCGCGTCGACGGCGTGCTGCTGGTCTCCGTGCACGCGGACGACCCGCTGCCCGATCTCCTGGAACAGCTCGGCATGCCCTCCGTGATCAGCGGCCGCAGGCACGCCGCCGAGACGCTCCCCTCCGTCGACTCCGACAACTTCGAAGGCGCGCGCGCCGCGGTCGACCACCTGATATCGCGAGGCCGCCGCTGCATCGCCACGATCACCGGGCGCCTCGACGTGTACGGCGCCCAGCGCCGCCTCGACGGCTACCGCAAAGCCGTCGCCGCGGCCGGCCTCGACCCCGACGAACGGCTCATCGCCCCCGCCGACTTCAGCGAGGAGGGCGGCGCCCGCGCGATGCGCGAGCTGCTGGCCCGCCGCCCCGGCGTGGACGCGGTCTTCGCCGCCTCCGACGTGATGGCGGCGGGCGCGCGGCAGGTCCTGCGCGAGTCCGGCCGACGCATCCCGGACGACGTGGCCCTGGTCGGCTTCGACGACTCCGCGGTGGCCCGGCACATGGACCCGCCGCTGACGAGCGTCCGCCAGCCGATCGAGGAGATGGGCCGCACGATGACCCGCGTGCTGCTCCAGGAGATCGCCCACCGCTCCTCGGACGAGGGCACCGGGGAGCGCCCGAGGATCGTGCTGCCCACGGAGCTGGTGGTGCGGGAGTCGTCCTGAGGCGCGCGGGCGCGCCGGGCGGCTCCTGCGACGGGCAAAGACTTCACAAGTCCTCCATGCACGGAGCGCTCGGCCGCTAGGGTTCCCCCGTACGGCGAACGTGTGACGCACCACACAACGTCACACACCACTCTGCCGCGCGTGCGCCCTGGTCCGGCAGTGCCTTTGGGGGGCTCATGCAGAAGATGGTGAAGGGCGCCAACGTCGGTCTGGCCGCGTTGAGCGAGGACGTCGGCTCCGTGGTGATGAGCCTCGGCTGGAGCAGCGCGACGGGCGAGGGCGACGCGGACGTATCCGTGCTGCTGCTCGACGGCGACGGCAAGGTGCGCGGCGACGGCGACTTCTGCTTCTACAACAACCCGGTCGCCGGCGACGGCAGCGTGCAGCTGCTCGGGAAGACCCCCACTGCCGACGGTGACGAGGACCGCATCAGTTTCGACCTCGACGCCGTGCCGGTGGACGTCGAGCGGATCGTGGTCGCGGCGAGCCGTTACGGCGGCTCCCGGTTCGGGGACCTCGACGACCTGCACCTGACGCTCGCGGACACGTCCGGCGAGGGCTTGGTGCAGTTCGCCGTGGAGGACGCCGGCGCGGTCAGCGCCTTCATCTTCGGGGAGCTCTACCGGCGGGGCGGCGAGTGGAAGTTCCGCGCGGTGGGTCAGGGATACGAGTCCGGTCTGGCGGGACTGGCCACGGACTTCGGGGTCGACATCGACGACGGCGAGGAGGAGCCGGCGGACGGCCCGGCGGAAGCGGAGGAGGGCGCCGGGGCCGATCCCGGCAGCCCGCTCGCGCCCGGGTCGGCGACCGTCCCTCCGCAGCGGGCGCGGGAGCCCGTGCCCGCCTCCACGGGAACCACCCGCCGGCTTCGGCGCACCCGCCGGACGCATGGAGACGTTCACGGAGGTCTCGCTCCCGCACGGGGACTCGCCTCGCCGGCCCGACGGAGTGCTCCGGGTGGAGCGGGCGGGCAAGCTGTGGACCGCCCTGGTCGAGACGAAGACGAACGGCAACCCGCTCAAGGCCGAGCAGGTGCAGGCATACATGGACATCGCGGCCCGGCGGGGCTACGAGGCCGTCATCACCCTGTCCAACGACGTGGCGCTCGAAGGCAGCCCGCTCGTCGACGTCAAGATCGACGGCAGGCGCAAGCACAAGGTCGCGCTCCGGCACCTGTCCTGGGCGGAGGTGGCACACCAGGCGCAGATGCTGATCCGCCACGAGGGGGTGGGCAACGCGGCGCACGCCTGGCTCCTCCAGGAGCTGCTGCATTACCTCCAGCACGAGCACTCGGGGTGCCACGGCTTCCAGAACATGGGCCCCGCCTGGGTACCCGTGCGCAGGGGGATCGACGAAGAGACGCTCTGCCAGGGTGATCAGCGGGCCACGGAGGTCATCGAGAACTGGGAGCGGCTGGTCCGGCAGGTCTGTCTGAGGCTGGGTGGCGAGCTCGGCCGGAAGGTGCTTCCCGTGCAGCGCGCCAGACGGGGGGCCGACCCCCGGGCCCGCCGCGCGGACCACGCCGACCAGCTCTGCTCCCAGGGGCGGCTCCACGCGGAGCTCAAGATCGAGGGCGCCTCCGGCATCCTCGCCATAACCGCGGACCTGCGCACGGGGAAGCTCCGTACGTCCATCGACGTGGCCGCGCCGGAGCAGGGCTATCCACTCAGCCGGGCGAAGAGGCTCATCCGCCAACTCGCCGCGGCGCCTGCGGACCTGCACATCGAAACGCTGGTCCACGGCGGCGGCGCCGGCCCGCGGGGAACACTGGAGAAACTGCGCCCCGAGCCGGCGGACGTCCTGCCGAAGGACGGTGCGGAGATCGCCGGCTTCCGCCTCTCGCTGTTCAAGAGCATGGGCAACGGCCGGGGCAGTGCCGAATCGGGGTTCATCCGGAGCGTCGACGAGGCGGTGGATCGCTTCCACGCCCACGTGATCGCCCTACTGGACTCCCGGGAGAGCCGCCGCGCGGGGGCCGAGCCGGTGGCTTCCCACTGACCTGCCACCGGATCCGGACGGTGCCGTCCTGTCGCGCTGGGGGGTGCGGCAGGACGCACCGCCGTGTGCGGTGGACAGGCTCCTGACAACCTTTGGCACCTTTCCCGCCGCTGCGGAGGCGGGGCGCCGAGTGATCGGGGCCACGGGGGCACGGGGCCACGGGGGCCGGGCCGCGCTGTGGGGTTCCCATCGTGTTCCCGGACGTGCGGGCATGAAGAAGGCCCGGTCTGTTTCCACAGACCGGGCCTTGATCACTGAGGGTGAGTAACGGGACTTGAACCCGCGACATCCTGGACCACAACCAGGTGCTCTGCCAGCTGAGCTATACCCACCATGTCGCCCGGTCCTTTTCCGACCGGCCGAGAAAAAGTGTACAGGGTCCGGGAGGGTGCTCGCGCCCGAGTTCCTCCGGCCCGGGTCACGGGCCCCGGAAGGCCCGTGACCAGCGCCTACCGCGTGGTGGGCGGCGTGTGGCGCGCCGCGATCTCCTTGGCGCGTGCCGAGTCCGGGCCGGGCTGCGGCACGAAGACGGCCTCGCGGTAGTACCGCAGCTCCGTGATGGAGTCGCGGATGTCCGCCAGCGCCCGGTGGTTGCCGTTCTTGGCCGGACTGTTGAAGTACGCCCTCGGGTACCAGCGCCGGGCCAGCTCCTTGACCGAGGAGACGTCGACGATCCGGTAGTGGAGGTAGCCCTCCAGCGACGGCATGTCCCGCAGGAGGAAGCCCCGGTCGGTTCCGACCGAGTTCCCGCACAGCGGGGCCTTGCCCGGCTCCTTCACGTGCTCGCGCACGTACGCCAGGACCCGCTCCTCGGCGTCGGCCAGCGTGGTGCCCCCCGCCAGCTCGTCGAGGAGGCCCGAGGCGGTGTGCATCTGCCGCACCACCTCGGGCATCGTCTCCAGCGCCGCGTCCGGCGGGCGGATCACGATGTCCACCCCTTCGCCGAGCACGTTCAGTTCCGAGTCGGTGACCAGCGCGGCCACCTCGATGAGTGCGTCGTCCGTCAACGAGAGCCCGGTCATCTCGCAGTCGATCCACACCATGCGGTCGTTCATGCGCCCCACCCTACGGGGCGCTCCGCTGCCCGGGCAGGGCCGGGCGACCGGGAACGTACGCGTCGGGAAGCCCCGCGAAGTGCTCCAGGGGGCCGCCGGAGCCCGCCACCGCGGTGACGGACGCCGGGCCGGGATGAGCCGTCACCGCGGCACGCCGGCTCGACGCCGAGCCCTGGGCGGGCACGGACGTCTCCAGCACCGTGGTGACGCCCTCCAGCCCCCCGCCCTGCGGGCGCCGGGCCCGGTAGGCGGCCCGGTACGCGGCGGGCGAGGAGCCCAGCTGGCGGCGGAAGTGCCCGCGCAGCGCGACCGGCGACCGGAAGCCGCAGCGGCCCGCCACCTCGTCGACCGAGTAGTCCGAGGTCTCGAGCAGCCGCTGTGCCTGCAGCACGCGCTGGGTGATGAGCCACTGGAGCGGAGCGCTGCCCGTGAGCGAACGGAACCTCCGGTCGAAGGTCCGCCTGCTCATGTAGGCGCGCGCCGCCAGTGTCTCCACGTCGAACTGCTCGTGGAGGTGCTCCAGCGCCCAGGCCACGACCTCGGCGAGCGGGTCGGAGCCGATTTCCTCGGGTAAAGACCTGTCCAGATAGCGCTCCTGACCGCCACTGCGCCGTGGCGGCACGACGAGCCGGCGAGCCAGCGCCCCCGCCGCCTCGGTGCCGTGGTCGGTACGGACTATGTGGAGGCACAGATCGATTCCGGCCGCCGTGCCGGCGGAGGTGAGCACGTCCCCGTCGTCGACGAACAGCTCGCGCGGATCGACGTGCACCGACGGGTAGCGCTTGGCCAGCGTCGGTGCGTACATCCAGTGCGTGGTGGCCGGGCGGCCGTCCAGCAGGCCGGCCGCGGCCAGCACGAAGGCGCCGGTGCACAGCCCGACGATGCGGGCACCCTCCTCGTGGGCGCGCCGGAGCGCGTCCAGTGCCTCGGCCGGCGGCGGCGACGTGATGGACCGCCAGGCGGGCACCACGACGGTGCCGGCCCTGCTGATCGCCTCCAGCCCGTACGGTGTGCTGAGTTCGAGCCCGCCGGTGGTGCGCAGCGGTCCCTCCTCACCCCCGCACACCAGCAGGCGGTAGCGCGGGACCCCGGCATCCTGGCGGTCGATCCCGAAGACGGAGAGCGGGATCGAGCTCTCGAAGATGGGGCCCCCACTGAACAGCAGTACGGCTACGACTTCCCGGCGTCGCCGCCCGGTCAGTTTCCGTGCGGCCTCCGTTGCGGTGGCGGAGTCCTGGCTCATGACGCTAAGCCCCCCTCGGTGTTCGCGTCTCCCTGGTCCCTACGGGCCTGTCGCTCGTGCACGTTTCCCCTCGGTCTCGCACGCGTCCCCCCACCTTCGATCCCCAAGATCGAATCTACTGCGTTCCGTGATGCCGGCGTGACAGGTTCCCCCACCGGCACTATGTCGACATGGCAACTTGGCGCGAAGCATTCGATCACGAAGCGTTCCACCCGCGGGCGCCTCAGGGAAGGGCGCCTGGTGATCATGGCCCGTCCGCGTCGGGTCAAAGCGTACCGCGCGGTCTATTCCTGCCTGCTGGCACGTGGCGTGGTCGGCCATAACGCCAAGAAAGAGGGGTCGATACGAAGTTGGCCGAAAAGAGACGGTCGCCTGAGCGCTTTCCGGTCATGTGACCGGCGCACGACCCTGAGCACCGGAAGCTTCCATGCGCCCCTGAGGGCCTCGGGGTGCTCCGGACCGCCCCGATGTGCACCACTCGGAAGCGTCCGGTGGCGCTGAGTGATGTTCGGGCGGACGAACGGGCGAACCGCGCGTGGAAGTGGCCCGCGGATCTGTCACACCGGACGGCGAGAACAGGAACGCGGGCCGGCTGCCGGACCGAGCTGGATGTACGACACAACCGGCATTGCCATACGGGGCGGTGTCGGGCATGCTCCCCCCATTGCCGCATGCGTCGTGCGAGAGCTGGGCAGTGAGGGAGTGGCGCCGTACCCTTGGGGGTACGGGGCAGGGAAGAGGATTCCCGGACACCGCTTCACCGCTCGCAGCCACACCTCCACACCGCTCCCTCCTCAAGAGGACTCTCTTCGCCGAGACATCGATGGCCGGTCACGAAATCCCCGAACCCGCAGACCGCAAGCAGGTAGCCGACCCCCGGTCGGACCCGCAGACGGTCGACGAGCCGCGCCCTTCCTGCGATCCTGCCTTCCGGCACGGAGTCGTGGTCGGTTTCGACGGCTCCCTGTCGAGTGAACGAGCCCTCGCGTACGCCATCGGCATGGCGGGGAGGCTGTCCTCCGGGCTGATCATCGTGCATGTGGCCAACCGCCTGCCGACCACGGTCTGGGCGGGCTGCGAGCCGCCCGTCTTCGTCGACGTGCCCGATCACCGCACCGAGGTCCTCGGCCTGGAGCTGGCGTGCGCGGACTACCTCTCCGACGTCCCGTGGGTGCTCGTCGAGCGGGGCGGCGACATCTGCCACGAGCTGGAGGAGGTCGGCCGGGAGTACTCGGCGGACGCCATCGTGGTCGGATCCACGCACGGCATCGTGGGCCGGATCTTCGGCTCGGTGGCCGGCCGTCTCGCGCGGCGCGCCCAGCGGCCCGTCATCGTCATCCCCTGACAGTCCGCAGAGGGCCCTGCGACCCCCGTGGAGGCCCCTGACGCCCCCGCAGAAGCCCTTGACGGCCCGTCAACCGCCCGGCGGGGAACAGGCGGTGGTCCGGGTGGGTGCCGTGCGTACCGGGCGGTCACGCGGCGGCCCCCGCATCCACCGTGGGCGGATGCGGGGGCCCTCGCGTCCACGGGCCGCCGGGCGGACTACTCGACGGTGACCGACTTCGCCAGGTTGCGCGGCTTGTCGATGTCACGGCCCATGGCAAGGGCCGTGTGGTAGGCGAGGAGCTGGAGCGGGATGCCCATCAGGATCGGGTCCAGCTCGTTCTCGTTCTTCGGCACGACGATGGTGTGGTCGGCCTTCTCCTGCTCGCGGTGGGCGACGGCGAGGATGCGCCCGCTGCGGGCCTTGATCTCCTCCAGCGCGGCACGGTTCTTCTCGAGCAGGTCGTCGTCCGGGACGATCGCGACCGTGGGGAGCGCCGGCTCGATGAGGGCGAGCGGTCCGTGCTTCAGCTCGGAGGCCGGGTAGGCCTCCGCGTGGATGTACGAGATCTCCTTGAGCTTCAGGGAGGCCTCCAGTGCGACGGGATAGCCCCTGACGCGGCCGATGAACATCATCGACTGCGCGCCCGCGTACTCCTCGGCCAGCTTCTTGATCTCGTCCTCGGCCTCGAGGATCTGCCCGATCTGCGCGGGCAGCTTCCGCAGGCCCTCGATGATCCGCTTGCCGTCGGAGACGGACAGGTCACGGATGCGGCCCAGGTGCAGGGCGAGCAGTGCGAAGGCGACGACGGTGTTGGTGAAGCACTTGGTGGACACGACGCAGACCTCGGGGCCGGCGTGGACGTACATCCCGCCGTCCGCCTCGCGGGCGATCGCCGAGCCGACGACGTTCACGACGCCCAGGACGCGGGCGCCCTTGCGCTTGAGCTCCTGGACGGCGGCCAGCACGTCGTACGTCTCACCGGACTGGGAGACGGCGACGTACAGCGTGTCGGGGTCCACCACGGGGTTGCGGTAGCGGAACTCGGAGGCCGGCTCGGCGTCCGCGGGGATGCGGGCCAGCTCCTCGATGAGCCCGGCACCGATCAGGCCCGCGTGGTACGAGGTTCCGCAGCCGAGGATCTTGATCCGGCGGACGCCGCGGGCCTCGCGGGCGTCCAGGTTGAGGCCGCCGAGGTGCACGGTGGAGAAGCGGTCGTCGATGCGGCCGCGCAGGACGCGGTCCACGGCGTCGGCCTGCTCGGAGATCTCCTTGTGCATGTACGTGTCGTGGCCGCCCATGTCGTACGACTCGGCCTCCCACTCGACGGTGGTGGGCGTGGCCGTCGTGGTGGAGCCCTCGGTGGTGTACGTACGGAAGTCGTCGGCCTTGAGGGTGGCCATCTCGCCGTCGTCGAGGGTGACGATCTGCCGCGTGTGGGCGACGAGGGCGGCGACGTCGGAGGCGACGAACATCTCCTTCTCACCGATGCCCAGCACGACCGGGGAGCCGTTGCGGGCGACGACGATGCGGTCGTTGAAGTCGGCGTGCAGGACGGCGATGCCGTACGTGCCCTCGACGGACTTCAGCGCCTCGCGGACCTTCTCCTCCAGCGTGGCGGCCTGCGCCCGGGCGATCAGGTGGACCAGCACCTCGGTGTCGGTCTCGGAGAGGAAGACGACCCCGTCCGCGACCAGCTTGGCACGGAGCTCGGAGGCGTTGTCGATGATGCCGTTGTGGACGACGGCGACCTTGTTCTCCGCGTCCAGGTGCGGGTGCGCGTTCTCGTCGCTCGGGGCGCCGTGCGTGGCCCAGCGGGTGTGGGCGATACCGGTGGTGCCGGCGAACCGCTTGGGCACCCGTGCCTCCAGCTCGCGGACCCGGCCCTTGGCCTTCACCGTCTTCAGGGTGCCCGGCTTCCCCGCCGGGGCCTTGCCCGTGATGACGATGCCCGCCGAGTCGTAGCCCCGGTACTCCAGGCGCTGCAGGCCTTCCAGCAGCAGGGGAGCCACGTCGCGCTTCCCGATGTAACCGACGATTCCGCACATAGAGTCTCTGCCCCTCCATCGACGTACAAGTGAGTGCCCGGTCGCCCGGAGTGTTCGGCCGCCGGGCGTTTCGGCCCGGCGGCCGTTCAGCCGTAGACGATGCGGCGCAGCTGCCGGAGCGAGAGCTCCTGCGGCGCGACCGCCCGGTGCGGCAGTTCGGCCGCGATGCGCTCGAAGATGTCCGCGTTGACCAGGCCGCCGGACTGCAGTTCACGGTGGCGGCGGCGCACGAAGTCCTCGGCCGTCTCGTCGAAGTACGCCAGCACGTCGAGGATCACCCGGGCCGCCTCGCCGCGCTGGAGCGGGGTGGAGCGGACCAGGCGGTCGATGAGGTCGTCATGCGACGGGCGGTGTTCGAGCACCCGTTGATATTGCTCGGGATGGGCGGTATTCGCAAGAATTCTGCCCGATATCGGGCAGGCTGGTGCGGAAGCGTGTCACTCAGCCGGTTCACAGGCGCTTGAGGACCGCTTGCTTCGCGGCGGTGAACTCGTCGTCCGTGAGGATGCCCGCCCCGTGCAGTTCCCCGAGCTCGCGCAGGCGGCGCAGCAGGACGTCGTGATCGGCGGGAGCCTCCAGCCCGCCTGTGCCGGGGCCCGGGGCGGTGCCGGAGTCGCCGCCGGCGTCCGTTCCCGCGCCCGTCCGCCGCCCGGCCGCGGTGTCCTCGCCGGGCGCGGGCAGGGCGGGGGGCCGTTCTCCCGCCCGGGCGGTGGGCATCCGTGCGAGGACCGCCGCCGCCACCAGCACCGCGGTGTCCTCCCGCCTGGAGAGGCCCCACAGGTCCAGCGCGCACGGGTCGAACTTGGCGGGCAGCGCGGAGACGGACCCGCTCCGGTCGAAGCGCAGGAAGCCGTTCTCCAGCCCGATGGACGGCATCCAGTGGACCCCCGTCACCTCCGACACGGGGAAGGACACCGCGCCGCCCGAGGACTTCGCCTCCTCGGCCTTCCAGTTCCAGACCAGGCGGACCGTCTCCCCGTCGAAGGACGCCGTGCCGTCCCCGCCGCCCCCGGACACGGGTACCGAGGGGCCGGGCAGCAGGAAGCCGTCCACCGGCCCGTCGGGCACCTGCTCGATCAGCAGGGCGTTCCGCACCTCGTCGACGAGGTAGCCGGCCACACCCGTGCGGTCCTTCTCGACCGTGAGCTGGTAGGGGTCGGACGCGCCCTTGAGCCGGCCGTTCGCCGCCCGCAGCACCGGGCAGGCCCCGGCACGCAGCCGCAGCCGCAGGCGGCCCCCCTTGCGGTCCGGCTCGAACGATATGCCCGCCACGGCGCGCAGGGGGACGGCGAACTCGCCGAGGCCCTGCCGCACCGGATGCACCTTGCCGCCCGGCACGACGCGCAGCGTGTCGCCGTCGAAGTGCCACGTTCCGTCACGCGTGATGATGTCCGTCATGCGGCGGATTCTGCCAGCCGTGCCGTCCCGCGTACCGACCGAACGGTTCGGACTCGTTCCGGGCGTCCGCGGGCCGTCATCCGGGCGGGCTGCCCGGGCCGTCCGGCCCGGGCACCGGGACTCAGCTGACCTTCTTCGCCTTCTCGATGGCCTCGGCGAGGTCCTCGAGGATCGGCGCGCACTTGGCGTACGAGTAGATGGGCTCCGTGGTGCGCGGGACGACCTGCCCGGCCTTGACGGCCGGGAGCTGGGCCCAGGTCGGCTTGGAGGTCAGCGCGTCCGGCTGCAGGGCCGAGGACCGGTTGTCCATCATGATGATGTCGGCCCCGTACTTGTCGACGTTCTCCCAGCTCAGCTCCTCGAAGAAGCCGGCCGCGTTGACCTTCGGCTCGACGAACCGCACGCCGAGCTCCTGGAAGTAGAGCGTGTCCGCCGACATCTTGGCGAGCGAGACGTAGAAGAGGTCCTGGCTGGCGGAGCCGACCATGACCCTGATGTTCGGCTGGGACTTCGCGGCGGCGCGCAGTCGGGCGGCCGCCTTCTCGAAACGGGCCTTCGCGTCGGTGACCGTCTTGGCCTTGACGTCGGCGCCGAGGGAGACGGCGAGGTCCTCGTGGCGCTGGATCGCCTTCGGGACCGTGGTCTGCGCGGCCCACAGGGCCACGCTCGGCGCCAGCTGGAGGATCTTGTCCTTGGACTGGTCCGGCACGTACCAGAGGGCGTCCTTCTCCCACATGGCGGTGACGAGCAGCTCGGGAGCGAGACCGGTGTACTTCTCGACGTTGAACTCGCCCCAGACGTTGCCGAGCACCTCGACCTTGCTGATGTCGAGGTCGCCGGCCTGGACGTCGGGCTTGCCGTCGGCGGTCTTCGTGGGGCCGAAGACGCCCTTGACCTCGATGCCGTAGTCGTGGAGCGCGGCGGCGACGCCGACGAAGGCGACGATGTTCTTCGGCGCGGAGTCGGCCTTCGCGGTCAGCCCGCGGTCGTCCTCGAAGCTCCAGGGGCCCGACTTCGCGGCGCCGGTGTCCGCTCCGCGCTCCTTCGTGGAGTCGTCGCCGCAGGCGGCGAGGGCGGCACCGAGGCCGACGGCTCCACCGGCGGCCAGCAGGCCGCGGCGGGAGAGGGAGGGTATCCGGGCGTGGGGCATGTTCGGTCTGCTTTCATGCGGGTCACGGCTGGAGGCCGACGATTCGAAGGATAGGCTAGCCTAACCTTCCGATTCGGGCCTCGGTGGCCGAAAAGGGTCGCCCTTTCGTTACAGGAGAGGACGACCCCGCCCACGACCGGACGGCCCCTCAGGCGTCCATCCCCAGCTCCCGCGCGATGAGCATGCGCTGCACCTCGCTCGTGCCCTCGCCGATCTCCAGGATCTTGGAGTCGCGCCACATCCGGGCCACCGGGTACTCGTTCATGAAGCCGTACCCGCCGTGGATCTGCGTCGCCTCACGCGCGTTGTCCACCGCGACGGTCGACGAGTACAGCTTCGCGATCGCCGCCTCCTTCTTGAACGGCTCACCCGCCAGCAGCCGCGAGGCTGCGTCCCGCCAGCCGATCCGGGCCATGTGCGCCCGCATCTCCATGTCCGCGATCTTGAACTGGATGGCCTGGTTGGCGCCGATCGGCTTGCCGAAGGCGTGCCGCTCCCGGGCGTACTTCACGGACTCGTCCACGCACCCCTGGGCCAGACCCGTCGACAGCGCCGAGATGGCGATCCTGCCCTCGTCCAGGATGCGCAGGAACTGCGCGTAGCCCCGGCCCTCCTCGCCCAGCAGGTTGGCCGCGGGGACGCGTACGTCCGCGAACGACAACTCGCGGGTGTCCGAGGCGTTCCAGCCGACCTTGGAGTACGGGGCGGCGACCGTGAAGCCCGGGGTGCCGGAGGGCACGATGATCGAGGAGATCCGCGGGGCGCCGTTCTCCTTGCGCCCCGTCACCGCCGTCACCGTCACCAACTCCGTGATGTCCGTGCCGGAGTTGGTGATGAAGCACTTCGAGCCGTTGATGACCCACTCGTCCGTGGCCTCGTCCAGCACCGCCGTCGTCCGGGTGCCGCCCGCGTCCGACCCGCCGTCCGGCTCCGTCAGCCCGAACGCCCCGAGCGCCTCACCCGAACAGAGCCTGGGCAGCCACCGCTGCTTCTGCTCCTCCGTACCGAAGCGGTAGACCGGCATGGCACCCAGCGAGACACCGGCCTCCAGGGTGATCGCCACGGAGGAGTCGACCCGGGCCAGCTCCTCCAGGGCGATCCCGAGGGCGAGGTAGTCGCCGCCCATGCCGCCGTACTCCTCCGGGAAGGGCAGGCCGAAGAGGCCCATGCGCCCCATCTCCCGCACGATCTCGTACGGGAACTCGTGACGCTCGTAGAAGTCGCCGATCTTCGGGGCGATGACGTCGTGGGCGAACTCCTCGACGGTACGGCGCAGTTCCTCGTGCTCGGCGGTCAGCCGGTGGTCCAGGGACATGGGGCGGTTCACTCCTTGTGAGAGAGGGCTCGGACGGTGCGGGACGGGCTGGGCCGGCCCAGTTGTTCGGCCATCCACACGCTCGTGGCGGTGAGTGCGCCGAGATCGACACCCGTTTCGACACCGAGGCCGTCGAGCATCCACACGAGGTCCTCGGTGGCCAGATTGCCCGTGGCGCTCTTGGCGTACGGGCAGCCGCCGAGGCCGCCCGCCGAGGCGTCCACCGTCGTCACCCCCTGCTGGAGCGCGGCCAGGGTGTTGGAGAGCGCCTGGCCGTAGGTGTCGTGGAAGTGCACGCCGATCGCGTCGGTGGGGACTCCCGACTCGTTCAGGGCGGTCAGCAGGGCCACCACGTGCCCCGGGGTGGCGACGCCGATCGTGTCGCCGAGGGAGAGCTCGTCGCAGCCGAGGTCCATCAGGGCCCTGGCCACGCGGACGACCTGCCCGACCGGCACCGCGCCCTCCCACGGGTCGCCGAAGCACATGGACAGATAGCCGCGCACATGCACCGCTTCCGCCTTGGCGCGGGCGACGACCGGCTCGAACATGGCGAGCGACTCGTCGACCGTGCGGTTGAGGTTGCGGGCGGCGAACGTCTCGGTCGCCGAACCGAACACCGCGATCCGCCGGGCACCGAGCGCGAGCGCCCGGTCCAGCCCGCGCTCGTTCGGTACGAGGACGGGCAGCGCCACGTCCCCGACGTCCGCGATCTCCCCGAGCAGGGGGAACAACCGCTCCGCGTCCGCCAGTTGGGGCACCCACTTCGGGTGGACGAAGCTGGTCGCCTCGATCGTCGCGAGCCCGGCCACGGCGAGTCGGCGGACGAACTCCGCCTTCACCTCCGTGGGCACGACGGACTTCTCGTTCTGGAGGCCGTCACGGGCCCCCACCTCGTGGATGCGGATCCGGGCGGGCAGGCCCGCTGCCGGGACCCGCATGGGCAGAGCGCTCGTCACACTTCCTCCTCGAGGTCCTTGGCGGGCATGACCACGGCCAGCACCTGGTCCATGGCGACGGCGGTGCCGGCGGTGACGTCCAGCTCGGTGACCGTCCCGGCGTGCGGGGCGGAGATCACGTGTTCCATCTTCATCGCCTCGACCACCAGGAGGCTCTGGCCGGCGGCGACCTCGTCCCCGACGGCCACCTTGACCACCGTGACCGTCCCGGGCATGGGCGCCGCGAGCGTGTCCGCCCCGGAGCGGGCGGCACCGCCGAGCGACGCCTGCACCGGGTCGTGGTCCTGGACGTGCCAGGTGTCGCCGTCCCGCCCGAGCCAGATCCCCTCCGGGGAGGACGCCCGGCTGAACGCACGGGTGAGCCCGTCGAGCTCGACCGTGACGCGCCGGTCGTCCACGGCGAC
>NZ_JBEXWB010000083.1:0-19604 GCF_040629645.1 Streptomyces sp. NPDC005899
GCCGGCCGCCCCGGGGCGGCGCCGAGCCGGGCCGCCCAGCGGGCGCGGACCATGGGCCCGACCTGGGGGATCGACGCACCGGTGGGCACGGCCGCGAGGAACAGCGCCCACAGGGGCGCGTGCGCCAGGGCCAGCGCCGTGAGCGAGCCGACGGAGACGGCGTGCACGAGCACACCGGGGAGCAGCACGGCACGCTGGCCGAAGCGGTCGGCGAGCCTGCCGCTCTGCGGGGCGAACAGGGCCATGGACACGCCGGAGACGGCGGCCACGGCACCCGCGCTGCCGTACGAGCCGGTGGTGTGCTGGACCAGGAGCACGATGCTGATCGTCAGCATCGCGAAGGGCTGTCGGGCGGCGAAGCCCGGAAGGAGGAAGGTCCACGCACCCGGGGTGCGCAGCAACTGCCCGTAACCGGGGCGGTCGGAGACCGTGGACGCCACGGTCCTTGCCTTTCTGCCGCCTGGTGGCCGTGCTCCCTGGGCCCGCACCGGAGTGCCGGGGCCCGCGGGCGCTGCCGAGAGCTGTCCTCTTCGCGCGGGACTGCGGTAGATGCCGGGCGCTCGCTCCAGAGGCGAAAGGCGCCACGACCGCCATACGGTCGCGCCAGCTCTGCATCAGGCAGAGTTGGTCGATCAATTCAAATCGGTTGGATCAAGGGGTAACAGTCCTTCATCCTACAGGCGCACGGCCCGTTGGGCCTGTGATCGGCACGAGGTGCGCGTCACCACCACCGATCAGTGGCTGGCCTTCGTGCCGTCCGCGGCACTGTCCGTCCCGGACCGCGGTGTGCCGCCGGCCGTACCCCGGGACGCGGAAGCGGGTGCGGAAGCGCCGCCCGCCCGTCCCTCGCCGCCCCTGCCCAGTTTCTTGGCCAGCTTCACGACGTGCGGCAGGTCCAGGGAGCTGTCCTGACGCACCGCCCCGCCCGTCCCCAGCCAGCCGGCGAGCTTGCCGCCCTGGCCGACGGCCCGCAGGCGCGCCTCGGCCGCGTCGCGCACCGGGTCGGTGGCGACGACCAGGAGCTCGTCCCCACGCCGCAGGACGGTGGACGGCGCCGGCACGAAGCTCTTGCCGTCCCGGACGACGAGGGTGACGGCGGCCCCGGCCGGCAGCCGCAGTTCGGCGACCTCCACACCGTGCATCCTCGACTTCCCGGGGACCGCCACGGACAGGAGGTGCCCGCGGAGCCGCTCCAGGGGCGCCGACTCGATGCCCAGGTCCGCGGTCTCCGAGGGGTCGTCCGCGATCTTCAGGGCCTTGGCGAGCCAGGGAAGGGTGGGCCCCTGGATGAGCGTGTAGACGACGACGAGCACGAAGACGATGTTGAAGACCCGGGTGCTGCCCTCGATCCCGGACACCATGGGGATGGTCGCGAGGATGACGGGCACGGCGCCGCGCAGCCCCGCCCAGGACATCAGGGCCTTCTCGCGCCGCGGCAGCCGGAACGGCGCCAGGCTGATGAAGACGGACAACGGCCGGGCGACGGCGGTGAGGACCAGCCCGACGACCACCGCGGGCCAGAAGTCGTCGATGAGGTCGTGCGGGGTGACCAGCAGGCCGAGCAGGACGAACATGCCGATCTGTGCCAGCCAGCCCAGCCCGTCCGCGAATCCCCGGGTGGCCGGCCAGTGCGGCAGCTTGGAGTTGCCGAGGACCATGGCGGCCAGGTACACGGCGAGGAACCCGCTGCCGTGCGCCATGGCGCCGGCCGCGTACGCGGACACCGCGATGGCCATCACGGCGATCGGGTAGAGACCGGACGCGGGCAGGGCGACATGCCGCAGGCCGAGGGACCCGAGCCAGCCCACGGCGAGGCCGATCGCCGCTCCGATGGCCAGCTCCATGGCTATCTCGCCCACCAGGACGTACCAGTGCTCCACGGGGCCGACCGTGGAGAACGCGACGACGAGGATGACGACGGGTGCGTCGTTGAAGCCCGACTCGGCCTCCAGCACGCCCGTTATGCGGGACGGGAGGGGGACCTTGCGCAGGACGGAGAAGACGGCCGCCGCGTCGGTGGACGAGACGACGGCGCCGATGATCAGGGCCTGCCGCCACTCCAGGCCGACGAGGTAGTGCGCCGCGCTCGCGGTGACGCCCACGCTGATGCCGACGCCGACGGTCGAGAGCACGGCCGCCGCCGGGAGGGCGGGCCTGACCTCTTTCCACTTCGTGCCCAGGCCGCCCTCGGCGAGGATGACGACCAGGGCGGCGTACCCGATCACCTGGGTCAGCTCGGCGTTGTCGAACTTGACGTCGAAGAAGCCGTCCTGGCCCATGGCGATGCCGATGCCGAGGTACAGGAGCAGGCTGGGGAGCCCGCTGCGCGACGAGATGCGTACGGCCGCCACGGCGACCAGCAGGACGAGTGAGCAGACGAGCAGAAGTTCGTTGAGCGCGTGGACAGTCAGGGTCCGTTCCTTCCCTGCGTACGCCTTCCGGATCGGCCTCCGGCGGCCAGTACTTCGTTACCTTACCTAATCTTTAACGTTTTCTTGACGCTTCGAGTCTTCGTGCGAGCGGTACGCAAATGGAGGCATCCCCGTACCGCGTCCGAGTGGCTCCGGCGGGGCGCCTATGGTTGCTCCTGCACTCCCAGGACCACCCTGCCCCTCGAAGGACAGCGATGCCCGCCAATACAACCGCCCCTTCCGGTTCTTCCGATGCGAAGAAGTCCGGCAGGAAGAAGGGGCGACGTGCCCGCCTGCTCGTGATCGTCCTGGTGCTGGCGCTCGTCGCGGGTGTCGGTTACGGCGCGTTCTGGTCCGTGTCCACGGTCCGGGCCTCGTACCCGCAGACCACCGGCTCCCTCGAACTCGCGGGACTCACCGGCAACGTCGACGTCAAACGCGACGACCACGGGATCCCGCAGATCTACGCGGACTCCGACAGCGACCTCTTCCGGGCCCAGGGCTTCGTCCAGGCCCAGGACCGGTTCTGGGAGATGGACGTCCGCCGCCACATGACCTCGGGCCGGCTGTCGGAGATGTTCGGCTCCGGCCAGGTCGAGACCGACGCCTTCCTGCGGACGCTGGGATGGCGTCAGGTCGCGCAGAAGGAGTACGACGAGGTCCTGAGCCCGGACACCAAGAAGAACCTCCGGGCGTACGCGGAGGGGGTCAACGCGTACCTCGAGGGCAAGGACGGCAAGGACATCTCCGTCGAGTACGCGGCACTCGGCCTGACCAACGACTACAGGCCGTCCGAGTGGACGCCGGTCGACTCGGTCGCCTGGCTCAAGGCGATGGCCTGGGACCTGCGCGGCAACATGCAGGACGAGATCGACCGCTCGCTGATGACCAGCAGGCTCGGCGAGAAGCAGATCGAGGACCTCTACCCGGCCTACCCCTACAAGAAGAACAAGCCGATCGTGGGGCAGGGCGCCGTCGATCCCGTCACCGGGAAGTTCGACCAGGACGCGGAGCCGTCGGACGGCATCGGCTCGGGGACCGTCCAGGACGCCACCGAGGGCCTGAACACCCAGCTGTCGGCGCTCTCCGACACCCTCGACGAGATCCCCGCCCTGCTGGGCCCCAACGGCACCGGCATCGGGTCGAACTCCTGGGTCGTCTCCGGTGAGTACACGACGACCGCCAAACCGCTGCTGGCGAACGACCCGCACCTGGCACCGATGCTGCCCTCGCTCTGGTACCAGATGGGGCTGCACTGCCGTCAGCTGTCGGACACCTGCCGCTACGACACCGCCGGGTACACCTTCTCGGGGATGCCCGGTGTGATCATCGGCCACAACCGGGACATCGCCTGGGGCTTCACCAACCTCGGGGCGGACGTCACCGACCTCTTCCTGGAGAAGGTCTCGAGCGACGGGTACCAGTACGACGGCAAGACCGAGCCGTTCGTCACCCGTGAGGAGACCATCAAGGTCGCGGGCGGCAGGAGCCGGAAGATCACCGTCCGCGAGACCAACAACGGCCCGCTGGTCTCGGACCGCAGCGGCGAGCTGGAGAAGGTCGGCAGGAGGGCGCCGGTGACGACCTTCGCGCCCGACCGCGGTGACGGGTACGGGGTCTCCCTGAAGTGGACGGCGCTGCGGGCCGGCAAATCCATGGACGCGGTGTTCGAGCTCAACCGGGCCAAGGACTTCACGACCTTCCGGAAGGCGGCCTCGCACTTCGAGGTGCCCGCCCAGAACCTCGTCTACGCGGACACCGAGGGCCACATCGGCTACCAGGCGCCCGGCACGATCCCGGTCCGCCTGCAGGGCGACGGCACGCTGCCCAGCCCGGGCTGGAACCCGAAGTACGGCTGGGCGAAGGAACCCGTCCCGTTCGACGAGCTGCCGTACGAGTACGACCCGGAGCGCGGCTACATCGTCACCGCCAACCAGGCCGTCATCGACGACGACTACGAGCACCTGCTCACGAAGGACTGGGGCTACGGCGCCCGCAGCCAGCGGATCAACGACCTCATCGAGTCGAAGATCAAGGACGGCGGGAAGATCTCGACCGACGACATGCAGAAGCTCCAGATGGACAACTACAGCACCATCGCCGCCGAACTGGTGCCCAAGCTGCTGCGGATCGGCATCTCCGACAGAAGCGTCCGTGAGGCCCAGAAGCTGCTCGAGGGCTGGGACTACACCCAGGAGCCCGACTCCGCCGCGGCCGCGTACTTCAACGGCGTCTGGCGCAACATCCTCAAGCTCGCCTTCGGCGACAAACTCCCCAAGGAGATGCGGGCCAAGGGCGACTGCATCTACGTGGAGCCGATCGCCGGCACCGGGCCGGTGGACGAGCAGGACGAGCTCGTACGGGAATGCGGTCAGCGCGATCCCGACGCGGCCCAGCCGGACGGCGGCGACCGCTGGTACGAGGTGGTCGACAGCATCCTCGACGACACCGGCAACGCCTGGTGGAAGGTGCCGGCGAAGGGGCGCGAGGCGGCCATCGACAGCCGTGACGAACTCTTCGCCCGTGCGATGAAGGACGCCCGCTGGGAGCTCACCGCCGAGATGGGCAAGGACGTCAGCAGCTGGAGCTGGGGCCGGCTGCACCAGCTGACCCTGCGCAACCAGACCCTCGGCACCGAGGGCCCCGGCCTCCTGCAGCGGGCACTCAACCGCGGCCCCTGGCACCTCGGCGGCGGAGAGGCCGCGGTCAACGCGACGGGCTGGAACGCGGCGGGCGGCTACGACGTCATCTGGGTCCCGTCCATGCGGATGGTCGTCAACGTGGGGGACTGGGACAAGTCCCGCTGGATCAACCTCACCGGTGCGTCCGGGCACGCCTTCAGCGCGCACTACACGGACCAGACCGAGAAGTGGGTCGACGGCGAGCTCCTCGACTGGTCGTTCGGGACCAACGCGGTGGGGCAGTCCACCGTGGACACCCTGACGCTGACGAAACCGTCCTGACACCCGCCGGACCGGGCCCCGCCGCCGGAGCGCCGCGCCTCAGCGCACGAAGCGGAGGGTCCGGGCCGGGGTGACGACGGCGTCCACGGGGTGGTCGTGCGGTTCCTCCGGGACCCGCGCGACCACCTCGTCGTCGTGGAGGAGGACGACGAGGGCCGGGTGGGCCCCGGCCGCCGCCAGCCGGGCCAGCACGCGGTCGTAACTCCCCCCGCCGCGGCCGAGCCGCATGCCGCGCCGGTCCACGGCGAGCCCCGGCAGCAGGACCGCGTCCGCTTCGAGGACCGCGTCGGGACCGAGCCGTTCGCCGTCCGGCTCCAGCAGGCCCCGCCCGGCGGGTTCGAGGTGCCCGGCGCCCCGGTAGGCGGCCCAGTCGAGGTCGTTGTCCGCCATGAGCACGGGCAGCAGCACCCGCACGCCCCGGGTGCGCAGGGCGTCCAGCAGAGCGTGGGTGCCCGGCTCGCGCCCTACGGACACGTACGCCGCCACCGTCCGGGCGTCCGCGAGTTCCGGCAGGGCCGCGGCGCGGGAGGCGAGGAGTTCAGCGGCTTCCACGACGTCCCCGGAGGTCAGGAGGCGACGGGCGGCCAGCAGTTCGCGCCGCACCAGCGCCTTTCTGGACATGTCATCGTTCAACAGGTGCTCACGTACCTCGCGTATGGGTGCATATGTGGGCGAAGTTAACCGGACGCTCATCTTCCGCCCATGGGGAGCGGTTAGAGTTCGGCGCATGACTCAGTCGCGCCCCAGGATCAGCAAAGCTGTCATCCCAGCTGCAGGTCTTGGCACCCGGTTCCTGCCGGCGACCAAGGCCACTCCCAAGGAGATGCTGCCTGTCGTCGACAAGCCCGCCATCCAGTATGTCGTCGAAGAAGCCGTCACGGCAGGCCTCTCCGACGTGCTGATGATCACCGGCCGCAACAAGCGTCCCCTGGAGGACCACTTCGACCGGAACTACGAGCTGGAGTCGGCGCTGACCCGCAAGGGCGACGACGAGCGCCTCTCCAAGGTGCAGGAGTCGAGCGACCTGGCGACCATGCACTACGTCCGCCAGGGCGACCCGCGCGGTCTGGGCCACGCGGTCCTGTGCGCGGCCCCGCACGTGGGCGACCAGCCGTTCGCCGTGCTCCTCGGTGACGACCTGATCGACCCGCGCGACCCGTTGCTCGCGCGGATGGTCGACGTGCAGGAGCGTGAGGGCGGGAGTGTCGTCGCCCTCATGGAGGTCGACCCGGCCCAGATCCACATGTACGGCTGCGCGGCCACGGAAGCCACGACGGACAGCGACGTCGTACGCGTCACGGGGCTGGTGGAGAAGCCCGATCCGTCCGACGCGCCGAGCAACCTCGCCATCATCGGCCGCTACGTCCTCGACCCCGCGGTCTTCGGCATACTGCGCCGGACCGAACCCGGCCGCGGCGGCGAGATCCAGCTCACCGACGCCCTGCAACTGCTGGCCGAGGACGAGAAGATCGGCGGCCCCGTGCACGGCGTCGTCTTCAAGGGCCGCCGCTACGACACCGGGGACCGCGGCGACTATCTGCGTGCCATTGTCAGACTCGCGTGCGAACGTGAGGACCTGGGCCCGGACTTCCGGACCTGGCTGCGCAGTTACGTCACGGAGGAGTTGTAACAGCTTGAGCGGCACGATCTGGTCGGTTGACGAGCACCTGGACGACATCCTCGCGGCGGTGAGGCCGCTCGAGCCGATCGAGCTGCAACTGCCCGACGCCCAGGGCTGCGTCCTCGTCGAGGACGTCGTGGTGGAGATCGCCCTGCCGCCGTTCGACAACAGCTCGATGGACGGATACGCCGTCCGGGTCTCCGACCTCGAAGGTGCCGACGAGGAGTTCCCCGCCGTGCTCACCGTCATCGGCGACGTGGCGGCGGGCGACGGAGGCCTGCCCGGGGGCCGCTCCGTCGGCCCCGGCGAGGCGGCCCGCATCATGACCGGTGCCCCGCTGCCCGCGGGCGCCGAGGCGGTCGTCCCCGTGGAGTGGACCGACGGCGGCACGGGTGGCGGCCCGGCGGCCGCCATGCGGGCCCACAGCGAAGCGCCGGAGGGCGCGAGCGGAGAGGTCCGCGTCCACCGGCCCGTGCGGGCCCGTGCCCACGTCCGGGCCAGGGGCAGCGACGTCCGCCCCGGAGACCTCGCCCTGCGCGAGGGCGCGGTCGTGGGCCCGGCGCAGATCGGCCTGCTCGCCGCCATCGGGCGCTCCACGGTGAAGGTGCGGCCCCGCCCGCGTGTCGTGGTGGTCTCGACCGGCAGCGAGCTGGCCCAGCCGGGCGAGGAGCTGACCGGCGGCCGGATCTACGACTCCAACAGCTTCGCTCTGACGGCGGCGGCCCGAGATGCCGGAGCGATCGCCTACCGCGTCCCCGCCGTCGCCGACGACGCGGCCACGCTGCGCGCCACGATCGAGGACCAGCTCATCCGTGCCGACATCGTCGTCACCACCGGTGGCGTGAGCGTCGGCGCGTACGACGTGGTCAAGGAGGCCCTGTCCTACGCCGACGCCGACGACGCGCCGGGCAGCGGCGTCGAGTTCCGGAAACTGGCCATGCAGCCGGGCAAGCCGCAGGGCTTCGGCTCGATCGGCCCGGACCACACCCCGCTGCTGGCGCTGCCCGGCAACCCGGTGTCCTCGTACGTCTCCTTCGAGCTGTTCGTGCGGCCGGCGATCCGGGCCCTGATGGGTCTGCCGGACGTCCACCGGCCGACGGTGCGGGCCCAGCTCGACGTCGGCGAGGCGCTCGCCTCGCCCGCCGGCAAGCGCCAGTTCCTGCGGGGGAGGTACGACGCCGGGGCGGGCACCGTCACTCCCGTCGGCGGTGCCGGTTCACATCTGATAGCCGCCCTCGCGCAGGCGGACGCGCTGATCGTGCTGCCCGAGGACATGACCTCCGCCGAGCCCGGCACGGAGACCGAGGTCATCCTGCTCCGCTGACTCCCGCCCGGTGGCGGTACGGTATCTGGCGCTGTGCCTTACCGGGGGAAGCCCCCCGGGCCCCCGGCTCCCACCTCCGTGCGGGCCGAGCGGGCATCGGCGCCCTACCGCTAGGCGGAGTGAGTTGAGTACGCAGAACAGACTGACGCACATCGACGAGGCGGGCGCGGCCCGCATGGTCGACGTGTCGGAGAAGGACGTCACGGCACGCGTCGCCCGGGCGAGCGGCAGGGTCCTGGTGTCGCCGCGTGTCGTCGAGCTCCTCAGGGGTGAGGGAGTCCCCAAGGGCGACGCGCTGGCCACCGCGCGGATCGCCGGGATCATGGGCGCCAAGCGCACCCCGGACCTGATTCCCCTCTGCCACCCGCTCGCGGTGTCGGGGGTCGAGGTCGATCTCGGCGTCGCCGACGACGCGGTGGAGATCCTGGCCACGGTGAGGACCACCGACCGTACGGGGGTCGAGATGGAGGCGCTGACCGCCGTCTCGGTCGCGGCGCTCACGGTGATCGACATGATCAAGGCGGTCGACAAGAGCGCCGTCATCACGGACGTCCGCGTCGAGGCCAAGTCGGGCGGCAAGTCCGGCGACTACCGGCGTCCCGCGCCGGAGGGGGCGGACGCATGAGCAGGCCCGGCACGGATCCGCGGGGCGACGGCGGGGCCGTTCGTTCCGCCCTCGTCGTGACGGCCTCGAACCGGGCGTCCGCCGGTGTCTACGCGGACAAGGGCGGCCCCGTCATCGCCGAGGCGCTCAGGGGCCTCGGATTCGCCGTCGACGGACCGCGGGTCGTCCCCGACGGCGACCCCGTGGAGGCGGCTCTGCGGGAGGGCACGGCGGCCGGATACGACGTGATCGTCACCACCGGCGGTACCGGCATCTCGCCCACGGACCGCACCCCCGAGGCGACGCGGAGCGTCCTGGACCGGGAGATCCCGGGCATCGCCGAGGCGATCCGTGCCGAGGGCCGGGACAAGGTCCCCACCGCCGCGCTCTCCCGCGGCCTCGCGGGCGTCGCGGACACCACACTGATCGTGAACCTGCCCGGGTCCACCGGCGGGGTGCGCGACGGACTGGCCGTCCTGAGCAGGCTTCTGGTGCACGCCGTCGACCAGCTTCACGGCGGCGACCACCCCCGACCTGGGAGCCCGAGCTGAACGTCCCGACCTGGCCGGTGATCCTGACGGACGGCGAAGTCACTCTCCGCCCCATCAAGCTGCGGGACCAGCGCGAGTGGCGCGAGGTCAACCGCCGCAACCGCGACTGGCTGCGGCCCTGGGAGGCGACCGTCCCGCCACCGGCCCCCGGGGGCCCGCCCGCCCGACGTCCCACCTACCGGCAGATGGTCAGGCACCTGCGTGCGGAGGCGAACGCGGGACGGATGCTGCCCTTCGCCATCGAGTACGAGGGGCGCCTCGTCGGGCAGTTGACGGTCGCCGGGATCACCTGGGGTTCCATGTGTTCCGGGCATGTCGGCTACTGGGTCGACCGGGGCGTGGCGGGCCGCGGCGTCGTGCCCACCGCGGTGGCGCTCACCGTCGACCACTGCTTCGGCACGGTCGGACTGCACCGGATCGAGGTCTGCATCCGGCCGGAGAACGCGCCGAGCCGGAGGGTCGTGGAGAAACTCGGATTCCGCGAGGAAGGTCTGCGGCCGCGCTATCTGCACATCGACGGTGCGTGGCGGGACCACCTGATCTACGCCCTCACCGCGGAGGAGGTGCCGGACGGGCTTCTGCGGCGTTGGCGCAGGGTACGGCCCCGTACACCGCACCCACCCGGGGAAATGCAATAAGTGTTCGAATTTGATCGCTCTCCGAACACAAAGGAATGCGATCGTGTCGCGCACTGGCCCGAACAATCGCAAAAAAAGTCCGTGATATCAGCCGGATCGTGCGACACACCGGGCCAATTGGCGGATGCCGCCGTGCAAACCCCTCTACGGTGTGAGCGTGAGCAGCAGCGGCCTCATCTACGCAGTCATCGTCGGGGCTTGGGCCGCCTACCTGGTGCCGATGTGGCTCCGAAGGCAGGACGAGCTCAACGAGGCCCGTCCGACGGAACGCTTCAGCACCGCCATCCGGCTGCTGTCCGGACGGGCGGCCATGGAGCGCCGATACGCCAAGGAGTTGCGGGAGCGCGGTGCCGAGGAGGCGTCCGCCGACGTGGACCCGGAAGCTGTCACGGACCGATTGGAGTCCGTCGACGTCCGGGCCTTCGCCGCGCCCTCGACGCATACCGAAGCCCGGTTGCGCGACCCGGCGCACGAGCGTCCCGGCGCCGAGCGGCCGCAGGCGCACCCGGCCGGCCCCGCGCCGGTCCGGCGCCCTCGTGGGCCCGGCGCGGAGACGGAGCGGGAGCGTCGTGCGCGGCGCTCACAGGTCCTGGCACGCCGCCGGCGCACGACGACGGTTTTGTTCCTGGCGTTCACGCTGGGCGCGGTCGTCGCGGCGGTCGGCGGGCTGCGTTTCCTGTGGGCGCCTGCCGTGCCCGCCGTGATGCTCAGCGCGTACATCGTGCACCTGCGGTCGCAGGAACGGCGCCGGTTCGTCTTCACCATGGACCGGCGACGGGCGGAGGACGCGGCGCAGCGGCTCCGCGAGAACAGGCCCCGCAGGCACCAGTCCGCCGCGACGGCTCCCGCCGAGCCCGACGAGGAGCCCGAAGCGCCGGCCCCCACGCCCACGGTCTCCCCGCAGGAGGCCGGCCGCCGTGCGCTCGTCGAGCAGACGGACCACGCCGAGTGGGTCGACCAGCAGCGTGAGCGCGGACCGGCCCAGGGCGACAGCTGGGAGCCCGTCCCGGTCCCGCTGCCGACCTACGTCACCGCCCCCGTCGCCCCGCGCGCCACGGGCGGGGTCGAGGTCGGCGACCCGGAGACGTGGAGCGCCGCCCGTTCCAGCCCGGCCGAGCCCACCCAGACGGGGACCTCGCACCCCGTCGCCCCCGACGCGGACCAGACGCCACGCCGGCGCCCCGGCCCCGCCCGCCGGACCCGGGACCGGGGCCGCACCCCCCTCTTCGACCAGTACGACGACGAGGACAGGCCGCGCGCGGCCAACGAGTGACACTCCGGCGAAGCCGACTCGGCTGACCTGCGGGATACGGATTTCCGAGCACCCCGATGAGGGTGCTAGAGTTTCACTCGTTGCAAGGGCCTGTGGCGCAGTCTGGTAGCGCACCTCGTTCGCATCGAGGGGGTCTGGGGTTCAAATCCCCACAGGTCCACCGCACGTCAAAGCCCCTACCGGGTCACCTGGTAGGGGCTTTGAGCTGTCGTACAGCAGTGGGGTACAGCGACTGCCCCGGATCTTGCCGACCCAGATGCCTGCCGAGCTTCCGCGGTACCTTCCGCGTCGCCTCAGGCGGAACGTGGGTGTAGCCCCCCGTCGTGACGGCGATCTTGCTGTGCGGAAGGATCTGCATGGCGATCCGCGGGTACGTGTCCAAGGCGGCGAGAAGTGAACCGCAGGTGTGCCGGGTGTCGTGAAGACGGATCCTGAGGACGCCGGCCTTCTCGGACCGATCGGTGAACGACCGGTCGAAGTTCCTGGGCTCGATCGGGGTCCCGTACCGCGTGGTGAAGACGAAGCCCGTGCCCGACCACAACTCCCCGGCGGCCTGGCTGCCTCCGGCTCCTACCTACGGAGCTGGAGAGCAGTCACACAGATCTGCTCCACGGTGTGTGGGTCGAAGGCGGCCGGGATGGAAGCCAGGCGGGTGGCTGGTCGAGGAGCGTGGATGGGTGCGCCATCTCGATGCGAGACAGGAGCCAAGCTCAGATGGTCCTCAAGACCTGCCGTTCAGGGTTCCACGGGTGAGGGCTGGCTGCCATGGTGATCTCCACGCGGAACACGATCGTGTGCCGCGGGCTACTGCCATCAGGCAGCGAGGAGACGCAGATGCTCGGACTGTTGGGCCCGGGAGAGATCATCGGCATAGCCGTCGGGTTCGTTGCCCTTGCAGGTGCCGCCGTAGTGGCTGTCAGGTGGTTCAGGGCAGGGTCGCGGTAGACCGGGCAAGTCAGGAGGGCCGGATCTCGAAGGTCGGGCACCAGGCGGGGCACCGTCAACCGACAGCACGGGCGTCAAGTGCAGCCCCGGGGAGAGGTGTTGGGCGAAGTCGTCCTGGTGCCGTAGCGGCACACGCCCGGCTCCACGCCGGGGCGACCAGCCGGTAACCTGGGGCGTCCTCGCCCACCCGCTCCTTCGTGGCCGCCGTTGAGGTCCGTCCGGGCCGGTGCCGGGGTCCGCCTGTTCGTGGTTCCGTACGGAGGAGTGTCCTGTGACGGCCGGTGTACCCGACTCCTGTATCGACACCAGCAAGCCGCATCCGGCGCGCGTCTACGACTGGCTCCTCGGCGGCAAGGACAACTACCCGGTCGATCAGGAGGTCGGGGAGAGGCTGCCGGCCGAGGCGCGGGGCAACGCGGCGCGGAACCGGGCGTTCATGCACCGGGCGTCCGCCTGGCTGGCGGGACGGGGAATCGACCAGTTCCTGGACATCGGCACCGGCATACCCACCGCGCCGAACCTCCACCAGATCGTGCAGGCGGTCGTCCCGCGGGCGCGGGTCGTGTACGCGGACAACGACCCCATCGTCCTGCGGCACGCGGAAGCGTTGCTGGTGAGCCGGCCGGAGGGGGCGACCGACTACATCCAGGCGGATGTGCGCCGGCCCGGGGCCATACTCGAACGCGCGGCGGGCCTGCTGGACTTCGGGCGGCCGATCGCCTTGTCCCTCATCGCGCTGATGCACTTCCTCCCCGACGACCAGGACCCGTACGGCATCACCCGCACGCTGGTCGACGCGTTGCCCTCGGGAAGCTACCTCGTCCTCTCCCACGGGACCGCCGACCAGCACCCGGAGCTCAGGCAGGGGACCGAGTCCGCGTACAGGAAGGGCGAGATCGCCCTGCGGATGCGTACGCGCGGTGAGGTCGAGCCGTTCTTCGACGGCCTGGAGCTCGTCGCTCCGGGATTGGTGACGGCGCCCGAGTGGTACAAGGAGGGGCCCGCGCCGGTGTACGAGCGGAGCGGGTTCTACGTGGGCGTGGCGCGGGTTCCGTGAGGCGGGTTCCGCGGCTCGGCTCCCGCGAGGCGGGGTCCGTGAGGCGGGGTCCGTGAGGCGGTCGTCTTCCTCCGGGCCCGGCGCTACAGCTGCTTGGCCATGCAGATGCTGCTCTCGTACTCGCGGTAGTGGCCGAACTTCGCGCAGGTGGTGTAGCCGCAGGAGGTGTACAGCGCGATCGCCTCGGGCTGCTGGTCGCCCGTCTCCAGGACCATGCGGGTGCGGCCGGCCGCGCGGGCGTCGGCCTCCAGGGCGGCGAGGATGCGGCGGGCCAGGGCGCGTCCCCGGGCCTCGGGGATCACGAACATCCGCTTTATCTCGGCGTCACCGTCGGAGTAGCCCTCGGCGTTCCGCTCCTGGCTGCGCCAGCCGCCGGTGGCCACGGGCCGGTCCTGCTCGTCGTAGGCGAGCAGGTACAACCCGTGCGGTGGGTCGAACATCGTGGGGTCCAGGGGTGTGATGTCGCCCTCGTCCCCGTAGCGCTCGGCGTACTCGAGCTGCACCTGGTCGTTGAGTTTGACGGCATCGGGGTGATCGAAGGAGCTGGGCCGGATAAGCATGCGATGCATCGTACAGGTATGCAGGTGGGGGAGTCGGTAGTGTGCCGGGATGCTCACCGTCACCAGCGTAAACGTCAACGGGCTCCGTGCCGCCGCGAAGAAGGGTTTCGTGCCGTGGCTGGCGCGGACCGAGGCCGATGTGATCTGCCTCCAGGAAGTCCGTGCCGAGGCGCAGCAGCTTCCGGAGGAGGTGCGGGAGCCGGAGGGCTGGCACGTCGTGCACGCCCCGGCGGCCGCCAAGGGGCGTGCGGGTGTCTCCCTCTACACGCGGCACGCGCCGGAGCGGGTGCAGATCGGGTTCGGTGGCTTCGGAGTGCCCGGGAGTGAGGAGTTCGACACGAGCGGGCGCTACGCCGAGGTCGATCTCCCCGGTGTGACGGTGGCGAGCCTGTACCTGCCCTCCGGTGAGGCCGGCACGCCGAGGCAGGAGGAGAAGGAGCGCTTCATGGCGGCCTTCCTCCCGTACCTGGCGGGCCTGAAGGCGCGGGCGGCCCTCGAGGGGCGCGAGGTCGTGGTGTGCGGTGACTGGAACATCGCGCACCGCGAGGCCGACCTGAAGAACTGGAGGTCGAACAGGAAGAGTTCTGGCTTCCTCCCCGAGGAGCGGGAGTGGCTCACCCGGGTGTTCGACGAGGCGTCCTACGTGGACGTCGTCCGGCGGCTGCACCCCGATGTCGAGGGTCCGTACTCGTGGTGGTCGTACCGCGGCAGGGCGTTCGACAACGACGCGGGCTGGCGCATCGACTACCAGGTGGCGACGCCCGGGCTGGCCGAGCGTGCCGTGAAGGCATGGGTCGAGCGGGCGGCCACGCACGGTGAGCGCTGGAGCGACCACGCGCCGGTCACGGTCACCTACGGGGACCGCGCCCGCTGAGGGGTGGTCGCCGGTGGGTGACGGTCCCGCATCTGGCCGGCCGGCCGAGGGGCGGCGGGAGCCGGTGCGGAGCGGCGCCCGTCGTGCCGGGGGCCCGCGGGGCGCTCCGGGCGGCGGCTGTCCGCCGGCCCGAGCGGCGAGCCTCGCCCCCCGGGGCGTGCGGCGGCTACGGCTGCTCGGTTCCCGCGGCTCCCTCGGTTCCCCCGGCGTCCTCACCGCCCCCGGCGCCGGAGTCCGCCGCCCCCCGCGCGGCGTCCTCGCCGCGCAGTCGGCGGTCCAAGGCCATGGACAGCTCCGCGTCCACCACCGCGTGCGCCAGCGGGCGCAGTTGCCCGCTGTCCGTGCCGGCCGTGTGCGCGACCAGGGTGCGTACGAAGAGGTCGGCCAGGGCTTCGGCGTGCTCGCGGACGAGCCGGCCCGAGGACAGCACCGAGGAGAGCGGCACGCCTTCCCGTACGAGCTCCGCCGAGACCTCCAGCAGGCGGCGGCTGATGTGCACGATCGCGTCGCCGTCGGTGCCCAGGTAGCCGAGGTCCAGGGCGGCGGCGAGGTTCTCCGCCGTGGCCTCCTCCCCGAAGTAGTCGGCGAGCTGCTCGGGAGTGAGCCGGACGGGGACCTCCTCGGTCGGTTCGCCCAGGCCGAGCACTTCGGCGACGTCCCTGCCGCTGTCGAAGGTGGTGGCGAGGTCGGCGATGCCGTTCAGGGTGTGCCCGCGTTCCAGCAGGCCCGTGATGGTGCGCAGCCGGGCCAGGTGGTGGTCGTCGTACCACGCGATGCGGCCCTCGCGCCGGGGCGGCTGGATCAGCCCCCGCTCCCGGTAGAAGCGCAGGGTGCGCACGGTTATGCCCGCCTTCTCGGCCAGCTCCTCCATGCGGTATTCACGGTGCTCGCGTCCGTCAGCCACACCCGCACCCTATGTTGTACCGCCGGTAACTTTCTTTGCCCCGCCCCCTACCCATCAGTACGCGGCTGTTCTACCCTCCCAACAATGCCAGTGATTGCTGGCAGAGTCGTATGGCGTACCGCGGGGAGGCGGCAAGCATGTCCCAGCACGAGCACGTACGAGTGGCGGTGATCGGATCCGGATTCGGGGGCCTCGGCGCCGCGGTCCGGCTCCGCCGCGAGGGGATCACCGACTTCGTGGTCCTGGAGCGGGCCGGGTCGGTCGGTGGAACCTGGCGTGACAACAGCTATCCGGGCTGCGCCTGCGACGTACCGTCCCACCTGTACTCGTTCTCCTTCGCCCCCAACCCCGACTGGCCGCGCACCTTCTCGGGCCAGGAGCACATACGCGCCTACCTGGAGCACGTGGCCGACACCTTCGGGCTGCGGCCGCACATCCGGCTCGGCCACGAAGTCACCGTCATGCGCTGGGACAACGAGGAGCTGCACTGGGTGATCGAGTCGGCGAACGGCGCGACGGTCGTCGCCGACGTCGTCGTCTCGGCGACCGGCCCGCTGTCCGACCCCAAGCTGCCCGACATCCCCGGACTCGCCGACTTCCCCGGCAAGGTGTTCCACTCCGCCCGCTGGGACCACGACTACGACCTGCGCGGCAAGCGGGTGGCCGTCGTCGGCACCGGCGCCTCCGCCATCCAGATCGTGCCGGAGATCCAGCGCGAGGCGGGCCGGCTCACGCTGTTCCAGCGCACACCGCCCTGGGTGATGCCGCGCATGGACCGTGCCATCAGCGGGGCCGAGAAGTGGCTGCACCGCGCGCTCCCCTTCACCGGCAAGGCCCGGCGCGGACTGCTCTGGGGCATTCGGGAACTGCAGGTGGGCGCCTTCACCAAGCACCCCGACCAGCTCGGCCTGGTCGAGTCGATAGCCAAGGCCAACATGGCGCGGGCGATCAAGGACCCGCAGCTGCGGGCCAAGCTGACCCCCTCGTACCGGATCGGCTGCAAGCGCATCCTGCTCTCCAGCGCCTACTATCCGGCGCTCGCCCAGCCCAACGTGGACGTGGTCGCGTCCGGTCTGGCCGAGGTGCGGGGCTCCACGGTGGTCGCCGCGGACGGTACGGAGACCGAGGCGGACGTGATCATCCTCGGCACCGGCTTCCACGTGACGGACATGCCGATCGCCGAACGGGTCGTCGGCGCGGAGGGCATCACGCTCGCCGAGTCCTGGAAGGGCGGCATGCAGGCGCTGCGCGGCGCGACGGCGGCGGGCTTCCCCAACTGGATGACCATCATCGGCCCCAACACCGGGCTCGGGAACTCCTCCATGATCCTCATGATCGAGTCCCAGCTCAACTACATGGCCGACTACCTCCGCCAGCTGGACGTGCTGGGCGAGCGGGCCGCGCTCGGCGCGCGGACCTCGGCCGTGGGTGCCTGGAACCGGCGGGTCCAGGAGCGGATGAAGCGGACCGTGTGGAACACCGGAGGGTGCACCAGCTGGTACCTCGACGCCGAGGGCCGCAACACCACGGTCTGGCCCGGCACGACCGCGGAGTTCCGCCGGGCGACGCGCGCCGTCGACCTGGCGGAGTACGAGGTGATCCGGCCCCCTGCCCCGGACCTCCGGGAGAAGGCCCTCACCGAGGAGGCCGCACGATGAGCAGGCTGTCGCGCCGGGCGGACACCACGCCGGCCCCCGTACGCGAGCTGACCGTCACCTCGGCCGACGGCTCGCGCGTCCACGTCGAACTGCACGGGCCCGACGACGCCCCGGCCGTGGTGCTCGCCCACGGGTGGACCTGCAGTACCCGCTTCTGGGCGGCCCAGGTGCGCGACCTGGCCGCGGACCACCGTGTCGTCGTCTACGACCAGCGGGGCCACGGCCGTTCGCCGGAACCGGGGCCCGGCGGCTACAGCACGCACGCACTGGCCGACGACCTGGAAGCGGTGCTCAGGGCCACGCTCGCCCCGGGGCAGAAGGCCGTGCTCGCCGGGCACTCCATGGGTGGCATGACGATCATGGCGTCCGCCGGCCGGGACGCCGTGCGCGAGCACGGGGCGGCCGTGCTGCTGTGCAGCACCGGCAGTTCCCGGCTCACAGCCGAATCCCTGGTGCTGCCCTTGCGCGCCGGCGCCCTCCGGACCCGGCTGACCGCCGCCGTCCTCGGGGCGCGGGCCCCGCTCGGGCCGGTCACGGGGGTCTCGAAGGCGATCCTCAAGTACGCGACGATGGGCCGTGGTTCGGCGCCGGAGCGGGTCGACGCGTGTGCCAGGATCGTGCACGCGTGTCCCCGCCGCGCACGCGTCGCCTGGGGGCAGGTGCTCGCGGAGCTCGACTTGGAGGCGGACGTGCGGGAGCTGCGGCTCCCGACCGCGGTGATCGCGGGCACGGACGACCGGCTGACGCCCCCCGTGCACGCGCGTGCCATCGAGGCGGCGCTGCCGCAGAGCCTCGGGCTGACGGAGCTGACCGGTACGGGGCACATGACGCCGATGGAGGCGCCCGAGGTCGTCACGGCGAAACTCCGGGAACTCGTGGACCTGTACGTCACTGTGGACGGTGCGGCGCACGCCGTGAGCGAGGAGGAGGTCGCATGAGCGACAGGCGGAGTCTGGACGGACAGGTCGTCGTGGTCACCGGCGCGGCACGCGGGGTGGGCGAACTGCTGGCGCGCAAGCTGTCCGCGCGGGGCGCGAAGCTCGCCCTGGTGGGGCTGGAGCCGGACGAACTGAAGAAGGTCGCGGAGCGGCTGCACGGGGACAGCGACCACTGGTTCGCCGACGTCACCGACCACGTGGCCATGGCGCAGGTCGCCCGTGAGGTGAAGGAGCGCTTCGGCAAGATCGACGTCGTGGTCGCGAACGCCGGTGTCGCCTCGGGCGGGCCCCTCGTGGACTCCGACCCGGAGGCCTGGCGGCGCGTCATCGAGGTGAACCTGATCGGCGGTGCCGTCACGGCGCGGGCCTTCCTGCCCGTACTCATGGAGAGCCGCGGCTACTTCCTCCAGATAGCGTCCCTGGCCGCCATCACCCCGGCGCCGATGATGAGCGCGTACTGCGCGTCCAAGTCGGGCGTGGAGGCGTTCGCGCACAGCCTGCGGGCGGAGGTCGGCTACCGGGGCGTCAAGGTCGGGGTCTGCTACCTGTCGTGGACCGACACCGACATGGTGCGCGGCGCCGACCAGGACGACGTCATGCGGGAGTTGCGGCAGCGGCTGCCGTGGCCCGCGAACCGCACCTACCCGCTGGGGCCGGCGGTGGACCGGGTGGTGGCCGGGATCGAGCGGCGGTCGGCGCACGTGTACGCCCAGTGGTGGCTGCGCGGCATGCAGTCGATACGGGGGTATCTGCCGATGGTCATCGGGGCCGTGGGGCAGCGTGAGATGAAGCGGTTCGGGCCGCGGCTCGACGGGGTGAGCAAGGGCCTCGTGGGGGCCGGGGGTGAGGCGGACCGGGCGGCGCGTGCACAGCGTAACTGATCGAAATGCGCTGGATGTCCGGGTGTGTAAGTCTGAGCGAGGTCCTCACGGGGCCACCCACGCACCCACATAGGAGTGAACAGCATGGGCATCGCAGACCAGTTCAAGGACAAGGCGCAGGAGCTCGCCGACCAGGCCGAGCAGAAGAAGCAGGGCGGCAAGCGGGACGGGTCGCAGGACCGCTCGTCCGACGCGGCCGGCCGTGCCGCGGACAAGGCCTCCGGCCGCGAGTCCGGGGTGCGGGACCGCGCGCAGGACGCGGCCGACCGGACGCGTGAGCGCTTCGACCGCTGACGCGGGCGGGCAGCGTCCGGCGCCTTAGCGTCCGCGTTGCACGAGGGGCGGGGGCCGCCTGCCCCGGCGGGGGCCCCCCCCCGCCGGGGGGGGCCCCGGGGAGCGGAC
>NZ_JBEXWB010000084.1:0-19463 GCF_040629645.1 Streptomyces sp. NPDC005899
CCGAACTCCGCGCGACCACCGTCGACCCCCGCGCCTCCGACGCCCTGCGGGACGCCGCCGCCCGCCGGCTCGCCCGGCTCGCCGCGCTCACCGACGACGAGGACCGGCCGCTCGTCCCGGCGGCCCACCCCCACCGCTGGTGGGGCCTGAACGAGCCCACCCGCTCCGAGGTCCCGCTGCGCGACCGCGACCGGCCCGTCGCGCTCTCCGGGAGCGCGCTCGACCAGCTCGCCAACACCTGCGCCCTCCAGTGGTTCCTGGGCCGCGAGGTGAAGGCGGACGCCCCGGCGACGGCCGCACAGGGTTTCGGCAACGTCGTGCACGTCCTGGCCGACGAGGTGGCCTCCGGGCGTACCGCCGCCGACCTGGACGTCCTGATGGAGCGCCTGGACTCCGTGTGGGACGGCCTGGTCTTCGACGCGCCCTGGAAGTCCGGACAGGAGAAGGAACAGGCGCGGGCCGCCCTGGAACGCTTCCTGCGCTGGCACGTCATGGACCGGGGCGGCCGTACGCCCGCCGCCAGCGAGCACGACTTCGACGTGACGCTCGACGCCGGCGAGTACGCGGTACGCATCCGGGGCTCCATGGACCGCGTCGAACAGGACGCCGAGGGCCGCGCCTACGTCGTCGACTTCAAGACCGGGAAGGCGGCCCCGACGAAGGACGAGGTCGCCGCCCACCCCCAGCTCGCCGTGTACCAGCTGGCGGTGAGGGAAGGCGCCGTCGACGACGTCTTCGGCGGCCGGCGTCCGGATGCCGGCGGGGCCGAGCTCGTACAGCTCCGCCAGCCCGCCCCCAAGAAGGAGGGCGGTGACGCCCTTCCCAGGGTGCAGGCCCAGGAGCCCCTCTCCGGCGAGTGGGTCTCCGGCCTCCTGGCGACGGCGGCCGGCCGCGTCCTGGACGAACGGTTCACCCCCACGGCCGGCCAGCACTGCACCCACTGCGCCTTCCGGGCGTCGTGCAGCGCACAGCCCGAGGGCCGCCAGATCATCGAGTGACGTACCGGCGCCGGCCGGCTCCGCAGGCGTTGTCGGTCCCTCCGGTTAGCCTCTGTGGGGTGTCCAACCGCATCACCGACCCCGAACAGCTCAAGGAGCTCCTCGGGGTCCCCTTCACCCCGGAGCAGACGGCCTGCATCACCGCGCCGCCCGCCCCGCAGGTCGTCGTGGCCGGAGCCGGCTCGGGGAAGACCACGGTGATGGCAGCCCGTGTGGTGTGGCTGGTGGGGACGGGCCAGGTCGCCCCCGAGCAGGTCCTCGGCCTGACCTTCACCAACAAGGCGGCGGGCGAGCTCGCCGAACGCGTCCGCAAGGCCCTCGTCCGGGCGGGCGTCACCGACCCGGACGTCATCGACCCCGACAACCCGCCCGGCGAGCCCAGCATCTCCACGTACCACGCCTTCGCCGGCCGGCTCCTCACCGACCACGGCCTGCGCATCGGGCTGGAACCCACCACCCGCCTCCTCGCCGACGCCACCCGCTACCAGCTGGCCGCCCGGGTGCTGCGCGAGGCACCGGGCCCCTACCCCGCGCTGACCCGGTCGTTCCCGACCCTGGTCAGCGACCTGCTCGCCCTGGACGCCGAGCTCTCGGAACACCTCGTGCCCCCCGGCCGCCTCGCCGCGTACGACACCGAACTGCTCGCCACCCTGGAGACGGCCCGCCTCACCAACGCCGAACTGCGCAAGGTCCCCGAGGCGGCCGGGGCCCGCCGCGAGCTCCTCGACCTCACCCGGCGCTACCGGGACGCCAAACGCAGCCGCGACCTCCTCGACTTCGGGGACCAGATCGCGCTCTCCGCCGAGCTGGCCCTCACCCGGCCCGAGGTCGGGGCCGTCCTGCGCGACGAATACCGGGTCGTCCTGCTCGACGAGTACCAGGACACCTCCGTGGCCCAGCGGCTCCTGCTCGCCGCCCTCTTCGGCGGAGAGGGCGGGGCGTCGACCGGCCACGCCGTCACCGCCGTCGGCGACCCCTGCCAGGCCATCTACGGCTGGCGCGGAGCCTCCGTCGCCAACCTCGACGACTTCCCGCACCACTTCCCGCACGCCGACGGCACCCCGGCCACCCGCTACTCCCTCAGCGAGAACCGCCGCAGTGGAGGCCGCCTCCTGCACCTCGCCAACGGCCTGGCCGGCCCGCTGCGCGCCATGCACGAGGGCGTCGAGGCCCTGCGTCCCGCCCCGGGGGCGGAGCGCGACGGCATGGTCCGGTGCGCCCTGCTGCGGACGCACGCCGAGGAGCTCGACTGGCTCGCCGACTCCCTCGCCCACCTGGTCCGGACCGGCACCGCGCCCGGCGAGATCGCCGTCCTGTGCCGCGGCGCGGCGGACTTCCCCCGCATCCAGGCAGCCCTCGTCGCACGCGACATCCCCGTCGAGGTGGTCGGCCTGTCCGGACTGCTGCACCTCCCCGAGGTCGCCGACCTCGTCGCGGTCTGCGAAGTCCTCCAGGACCCCGGGGCCAACGCCTCACTCGTACGGCTGCTCACGGGCCCGCGCTGGCGCATCGGCCCCCGGGACCTCGCCCTCCTCGGCCGCCGCGCACGCCTCCTGGTGCACCGCGCGTCCCCCGGCGGCGGCGAGGTGGACCCGGACGTCCGCCTGGCCGAGGCCGTCGAGGGCATCGACCCGGCGGAGGTGATCTCGCTCGCCGACGCCCTCGACACGTTCCTGGAGGCGGGGGGTGCCGAGGACGACGGCCTGCCGTTCTCCGCCGAGGCACGCGTCCGGTTCGCCCGGCTGGCCACAGAGCTCCGCGACCTGCGCCGCGCGCTGGCCGACCCCCTCATGGACGTGCTGCACCGCGTGCTGTCCACCACCGGCCTCGAGGTCGAGCTCTCCGCGTCGCCGCACGCCCTGGCCGCACGCCGCCGCGAGACCCTCGCCAACTTCCTGGACGTCGCGGCCGGCTTCGCCGCGGTGGACGGGGAGGCATCGCTGCTGGCCTTCCTCGGATTCCTGCGCACCGCCGCCCAGTACGAGAAGGGCCTGGACAACGCCCTGCCCGGCGGTGAGAACACCGTCAAGGTCCTCACCGCCCACAAGTCCAAGGGCCTGGAGTGGGACGTCGTCGCCGTCCCCGGACTGGTCGCCGGCCAGTTTCCCAGCGGGCAGTCCCGGGACGCCTGGACCTCGCAGTCCAAGGTGCTGCCGCACGCCCTGCGCGGTGACGCGGCCACCCTCCCGGCCGTCACCTCCTGGGACGCCAAGGGGCTCAAGGCGTTCAAGGAGGAGATGAAGGCCCACCAGCACACCGAGGAGCTCCGCCTCGGCTACGTCACCTTCACCCGTCCCCGGAGCCTGCTCCTGGGCTCCGGACACTGGTGGGGCCCTTCCCAGAAGAAGGCCCGGGGCCCGTCCCCCTTCCTGGAGGCACTGCACGCCCACTGCTCCGCCGGGTACGGGGAGACGGAGGTCTGGGCCGACGAACCCGCCGAGGGCGAGGAGAACCCCGCGCTCCGGGAACGGGACACCGATCAGGCATGGCCGCTCCCCCTGGACGACACGGCCATGGCCCGCCGCCGGGCCGCCAGGGACACGGTGCTGGCCCACCTGGAGGCCCTGGCCGCCGCTCCGGCCCCGGACGTGTACGCCGGTGCCTCCCCGCACGACGAGGACCCTCCGCACGACGAGGACGCGCCGCCCGACAGCGAGCCGTACGCCGACGAACCGCCGTACGACGAGGACGCGGCGCCGTACGACGAGGAGGAAGCGCCGTACGACGACCCCTTCCCCGACGGTGACCCGCACCCGGACGCCTCCGCCCCACCCGCGGGCCACGCCCCGCCGCACGTGCCCGCCGCCCGCGCTCCCCTCGACCAGGACATCGGCACGCGCCCGCGCCCGGACGCCGACGCCGGCCTGACCCCGGAGGAAGCCCGCGCACTCGCCTCCTGGGACCGCGATCTCGACGCCCTCGCCGGTGAGCTGAGCCGTGCCCGCGCGCGGGTGCGCGACGTCCTCGTGCCCGCCTCGCTCTCCGCCACCCAGCTGCTGCACCTCGCCGACGACCCCGAGGGCTTCGCCCGGGAGCTCGCCCGCCCCATGCCCCGGCCCCCCCAGCCCGCAGCCCGCAGGGGGACCCGCTTCCACGCCTGGGTCGAGTCCCGCTTCGAGGAGCTGCCGCTGCCCATGCTCGGCCCGGACGAGCTGCCCGGGGGCGACGAGGACGACGCGGAGATCGCCGACGAGCGGGATCTGGCCGAGCTCAAGGAGGCATTCGAGCGCACGGAGTACGCCCGGCGCACGCCGTACCGCGTCGAGACGCCCTTCCAGATCGTTCTCGCCGGCCGGCTGATCCGCGGCCGGATCGACGCCGTGTACCGCACCGGCGACACGTACGAGATCGTCGACTGGAAGACCACGCGGCACCGCGCGGCGGACCCGCTCCAGCTCGCCGTCTACCGGCTGGCCTGGGCCGAGCTCCACGGCCTGCCGCCGGACTCGGTGACGGCGGCCTTCCTGTACGTGCGCACCGGGGAGACCGTCCGCCCCGCGGCCCTGCCCGGCCGGGCGGAGCTGGAACAGCTCCTGCTGGACGAGCCACCTCCGCCGGGCCGATAGGCTCGGGAGCATGAGCGACACCCCGGACAACGCCGTCCGTACGTACACCGAGCAGCACCGCGCGGCCTTCCTGGACGACCTCGCCGCATGGCTGCGCATCCCGTCCGTATCCGCTCAACCGGAGCACGACGGGGACGTACGGCGCAGCGCCGAGTGGCTGTCCGCCAAACTCGCGGAGACCGGCTTCCCGGTCACCGAGTTGTGGGAGACGCCCGGCGCCCCGGCCGTGTTCGCCGAATGGCCGTCCGACGACCCGGACGCGCCGGTCGTCCTCGTCTACGGCCACCACGACGTGCAGCCCGCCGCCCGCGAGGACGGCTGGCACACCGACCCGTTCGAGCCGGTGATCCGTGACGGCAGGATGTACGGACGAGGCGCGGCCGACGACAAGGGCCAGGTGTTCTTCCACACACTGGGTGTCCGGGCCCACCTCGCCGCGACCGGCCGCTCCACCCCCGCCGTGCACATCAAACTGCTCGTCGAGGGCGAGGAGGAGTCCGGCTCCCCGAACTTCCGGGCGCTGGTCGAGCAGCGTGCCTCCAGGCTCGCCGCGGACGTCGTCATCGTCTCCGACACCGGCATGTGGGACGAGAACACCCCCAGCCTCTGCACCGGCATGCGCGGCCTCGCGGAGTGCGAGATCGAGCTCCACGGCCCGGACCAGGACATCCACTCCGGTTCCTTCGGCGGGGCGGTACCCAACCCGGCGACCGTCCTGGCCCGCCTGGTCGCGGCGCTCCACGACTCCGAGGGCCGGGTCGCGGTCCCCGGCTTCTACGACGGCGTCGCCGACCTCACGGACACCGAGCGTGCCCTCATCGCGGAGCTGCCCTTCGACGAGGAGGCCTGGCTGCGGACCGCCGCCTCCCACGCCACCGCCGGTGAGGCCGGGTACACCACCCTCGAACGGGTCTGGGCCCGCCCCACCGCCGAGGTCAACGGCATCGGCGGCGGGTACCAGGGTGCGGGCAGCAAGACCGTCATCCCCTCCTCGGCCCTGGTGAAGCTGAGCTTCCGGCTCGTCGCCGGCCAGGATCCCGACCACGTGCGGAAGCTGGTCCGCGCCTGGGCCGAGGACCGGATCCCGGCGGGTATCCGCCACCGCATCACCTTCACTCCCGCCACCCGGCCCTGCCTCACGCCGCTCGACCACCCCGCCCTCCAGGCCGCGGCCCGGGCCATGGGCCGCGCGTTCGGGCGGAAGGTCCTCTTCACCCGCGAGGGGGGCTCGGGTCCGGCCGCCGATCTGCAGGACGTGCTCGGCGCCCCCGTGCTCTTCCTGGGCATCTCCGTACCGTCCGACGGCTGGCACGGTCCCGACGAGAAGGTCGAGCTCGACCTCCTCCTGAAGGGCGCGCAGACCAGCGCCCACCTGTGGGACGAGCTGGCCGCGGCATCCCGCCGAGTCCTCTGAACAACCGATCCGTCCCCGGGGGAGTAGGAAGCACCTGTGAGCACCTTCGACAACGCCACCGCAGACCGTCCGATCGGTCTCACCGCGCCCAGCGGCATCGACCGCGCCGCGCACCACCGGCTCGACGAGGCCTGGCTCGCCGCGGCCTGGAGCCACCCGACGACCAGGGTCTTCGTCGTCTCCGGCGGCCAGGCGCTCATCGACGACACCCCGGACGGCGGCACCGAACTCGTCATGACGCCGGCCTTCGAGGCGCCGCTCACCGAGACCCACCGCTACTTCCTCGGCACGGACGAGGACGGCGTCCGTTACTTCGCACTCCAGAAGGACTCCCTGCCGGGCCGCATGGACCAGTCCGCGAGGCCCGCGGGGCTGCGCGAGGCCGGGCTCCTGCTCGGCGCGCGGGACGCCGGGCTGATGGTGCACGCGGTAGCCCTGGAGAACTGGCAGCGGCTGCACCGCTTCTGCTCACGCTGCGGGGAGCGCACGGTCATCGCGGCGGCCGGGCACATCCGCCGGTGCCAGGCCTGCGGCGCCGAGCACTACCCGCGGACCGACCCGGCGGTGATCATGCTGGTGACCGACGACCAGGACCGGGCGCTGCTGGGCCGCCAGGTCCACTGGCCGGAGGGCCGCTTCTCGACGCTCGCCGGTTTCGTCGAACCCGGGGAGTCGATCGAGCAGTCCGTCGCCCGGGAGGTGTTCGAGGAGGCGGGGATCACGGTGGGCGAGGTGGAGTACATCGCCAGCCAGCCGTGGCCGTTCCCCTCCAGCCTGATGCTCGGCTTCATGGCACGCGCCACGTCCTCGGAGATCGAGGTGGACGGCGAGGAGATCGAGGAGGCCCGCTGGTTCTCCCGCGAGGAGCTCACCGAGGCCTTCGAGTCGGGCGAAGTTCTGCCACCGTTCGGCGTCTCGATCGCCGCCCGCCTCATCGAGCTCTGGTACGGCAAGCCACTCCCGAAGCCGGGCGGCGCCGGCTGAGTGCCCGGACGGCGGGGGAGGGGCCGTGCCTCCGTCAGGAGGGGGCTGCGCTCAGCGCCTCACGTCGCGGGGCCGGAGGCATGCCGGCCTGTGGTGAGCGAGGACAGCTCCCCGCGGCCCGGGCGAGCGGTGCCGTGCGAGCGGCGGCACGCGGACGGTTGCCACGCGAGCGGCGGCACGCGGACGGGGTGGACGCTTCCGGCACCTCCGGGCGGGGGTCAGAACGGCTGGAAGTCCTCGAAGGAGGGCTCGTACGTGGGGTCGGGCAGGCGGAACGCCCTGCACCTGGCCTCCTGCCCGCCCGGCGGCCCGACGCCGGTGCTCTCGCCGGGAAAGGCGTCGGGGATCACCGTCCATCCCAGGTTCCGCTCGTAGTAGCGCGCGGCCGTGCGCACGGAGGGCCACCAGTCGTCGTCGATGACGATCAGGCCACCGGGGCGGACGATCCTGCGGAGGAAGTAGAGGTCGACGAAGACCTCGTGGAACCGGTGACTGCCGTCCACGAACGCCGCGTCGGCGACGAAGCCCTCGGTGAGGAGCTGTGGCAGGGCGAGCGACGAGGGGATGGGCATGAGTGTGGCGATCGACTCCAGTCCCGCGGAGCACAGCAGGTCCCAGCCCGCGTTCGCGTACTCGCGCTCCTGGAAGGGGTCGATGACGACGTGCCGGGGAAACGGACGGTTCACCGTCGTCAGCGCCTCACCGATGGCGAGCGCGGAACTCGCGTAGGCGAGACCGATCTCGACGACCTTCTCGGCGCACTCGGAGACCAGCAGATCGCGCAACTGGTCGCAGTGGCGTCCGGGCACCGAGACGGTCTCGAAGTCCCCCTCGCGGTCCCGCGTCCACGGCGGGCCCTCCCGCGCGAGGCGCCGGCGCACCTCGCGGACCGCTGCCACCCGGTTCCCGGCACTCGCCATACCGGCCATCACCCCCTCGTACCGACGACCACCGCGTCATACCGGCCCCTCGGACGGCACCGCACCCTACCGGTGGCTCCGGCCCCAGGGGTGACGCCCCGGCCACAGGCGTGCCGAGCACGGCCCACGGGCCGCGGCGCCGGCGCGGCCGCGTGCCGCCCTCCGTACACAGCCCCGCCCCCTCCGGTGTCGTCGACCGGAGGGGGCGGGGCGTGGGAGGGGCTCAGACCCCGAGAGCCTGCTTGACCTGCGCGAGGCTCGGATTCGTCATGACGTGGTTCTCGCCACCGTCGGCGGGGACCACCAGCACGGTCGGAACCGTCTGGTTCCCGCCGTTCGCCTTCTCCACGAAGGCCGCCGATTCGGGGTCCTGCTCGATGTTGACCTCGGTGTAGGCGATGCCCTCGCGATCCATCTGCCCCTTGAGCCGGCGGCAGTAGCCGCACCACGTGGTGCTGTACATCGTCACAGTGCCCGGCATGTCGTCGGCGCTCCTCTGTCTCGTCCGTCTTGCTGAGAAGGGCGGAACAGCACGGCTCGCGCACTGTCCCGCTCCAGGGGGAACGTACGGGAGGCGGCCCCCATTCCCGGCTCGTCCCCTTTCCGGCCCGCCCCCTGGCCGCCTCACCGGTATGACGAACGGCACCCCCTGTGGACAACCACCGCGTCCGCCGTCCGCGACCTGGCAGCATGGGCAGGGTGACAGCAGCAACGCATTCCACTCTCTTCCCGCAGGTTCCCGACTCCCCGGACGCCGTGCTGGACGGGCTCGACCCGGAGCAGCGCGAGGTCGCCGTGGCGCTCGGCGGCCCGGTCTGCGTCCTGGCCGGAGCGGGTACGGGCAAGACGCGGGCGATCACCCATCGCATCGCGTACGGGGTGCGGGCCGGGATCCTCCAGCCGTCGACCGTGCTCGCCGTCACCTTCACCAACCGGGCGGCGGGCGAGATGCGGGGCCGGCTCCGCCAGCTCGGCGCGACCGGCGTCCAGGCCCGGACGTTCCACTCCGCCGCCCTGCGACAGCTCCAGTACTTCTGGCCGAAAGCGGTCGGTGGCGAGCTTCCCCGGCTCGTGGAGCGCAAGGTCCAGCTGGTCGCCGAGGCGGCGGCCCGCTGCGGGATCCGCCTCGACCGCAACGAGCTGCGCGATGTCACGAGCGAGATCGAATGGGCCAAGGTCACCCAGACGGTGCCCGCCGACTATCCGGCCGCCGTCGCGAAGACGCAGCGGGACGCCCCGCGCGATCCGGCCGAGCTCTCCCAGGTCTACGCGATGTACGAGCAGCTGAAGCGGGACCGTTCGGTGATCGACTTCGAGGACGTGCTGCTCCTCACCGTCGGCATCCTGCAGGACCGTCACGACATCGCCGACCACGTGCGCCGTCAGTACCAGCACTTCGTCGTGGACGAGTACCAGGACGTCAGCCCGCTCCAGCAGCGGCTCCTCGATCTCTGGCTCGGTGACCGGGACAGCCTGTGCGTCGTCGGTGACGTCGGCCAGACGATCTACTCCTTCACCGGCGCCACCCCCGACCACCTGCTGAACTTCCGCACCCGCCACCCGAACGCGACCGTGGTCAAGCTGGTGCGCGACTACCGCTCCACCCCCCAGGTGGTCCACCTGGCGAACGGCCTGCTGAGCCAGGCCCGGGGAAGGGCGGCCGAGCACCGGCTCGAACTCGTCTCGCAGCGGGGCAAGGGGCCGGAGCCGGCCTACACGGAGTACCCCGACGAGCCGGCGGAGGCGGAGGGGACGGCCCGGCGCATCCGCGAGCTGATCGCCGCCGGGGTGCCGGCCGGGGAGATCGCCGTGCTCTACCGGGTCAACTCGCAGTCCGAGGTCTACGAGCAGGCCCTCGCGGACGCGGGCGTGCCCTACCAGCTCCGCGGTGCCGAGCGCTTCTTCGACCGTGCCGAGGTCCGGGAGGCGGGCGTCGCCCTGCGCGGCGCGGCCCGCGCGGGGAGCAACGACGCGCTGCTCGACACCGCCGACGACCTGGCCTCCGAGGTGCGCGCCGTGCTCTCCACCAAGGGCTGGACGCCCACACCGCCCACCGGCTCCGGCGCGGTGCGGGACCGCTGGGAGTCACTGGCCGCGCTGGTCCGGCTGGCCGAGGACTTCGAACAGGCGAGGCCGGGGGCGACGCTCTCCGACCTGGTGGCCGAGCTGGACGAACGCGCCGCCGCCCAGCACGCGCCCACCGTCCAGGGCGTCACGCTGGCCTCGCTCCATTCGGCCAAGGGCCTGGAGTGGGACGCCACGTTCCTGGTGGGGCTCACCGAGGGCATGATGCCCATCGCGTACGCCAAGACCGACGAACAGGTCGAGGAGGAGCGCCGGCTGCTGTACGTAGGAGTCACCCGGGCACGCTTCCACCTGTCGCTGTCGTGGGCGGTGTCCCGCTCGCCCGGCGGCCGCGGGGGCCGCCGGCCGACCCGCTTCCTGAACGGGCTGCGCCCCGGGTCCTCCGCGTCCGGCGCGAGAACCGCGTCCGGAGGAGGCGGAGGCATCGACCGCGGCCCGGGCGCGGGGCAGGGCGCCACGAAGGCGCGGGCGGCGGTCCAGCCGCGGCGGCGCGGGTCCGTCCGGTGCAGGGTGTGCGGCAGAACGCTCACCGAAGCGGGGGAGATGAAGCTGATGCGCTGCGAGGACTGCCCCTCGGACATGGACGAGGCGCTGTACGAGCGGCTGGGGCAGTGGCGTGCGGAGACGGCGCGGAAGATCGGCCAGCCCGCCTACTGCGTCTTCACGGACAAGACGCTGATGGCGATCGCGGAGGCGGTGCCGGACGACGAGCGCGAACTCGTCGTCATCCCCGGTGTCGGGAACCGGAAACTGACCCGGTTCGGAGCCGATGTGCTGGCCATCTGCGCAGGTCGGCCCGTGGGCGAGGTGCCGGAGGAGGACCACGGCGAGGTGTGAGGAAAACTCGTCGGGAAAATAGTTTGCGCGGGCAGCAGTCGTCACCATAGGTTCTTAACCACGGGAACAGCGACTTCTCTGAAGCCCTGACTCCGTGCTGTACTTATCCGAATACCGCAGGACCGGCCCGGCCGGATCTGCCGAGACGCCGAGAGGAGGCGATTGAAGTGATCAGCATCAACAGCACCGTCAAAATGACCGATCCCTCGGTCGTCTCCGCACGCTCGCTCGGCAGCCTCACCTGCTCCTCCGAACTCTCGCTCCGTGGCACCGGTATGTCCGGCATTCCCGCCGTCAGCCCGCTGTCCCTGGCGACCCTGCCCGTTCGGGAGCGCAATGAGCGACCGACCGAGGCACCGGCGGCAGCAGTAGCGAAGGGACAGGCCCAGGCGGCCTATGCCTTTGCGGCAGCCGGTGCCGGAGCCGAGCAGAAGATGACGCACCACCACACGATGTGGGCCTTCCGTGGGCCTGAACCCTGGAGTGATCCAGCCTGATTCGATCAGGCCGGCGCCTTCAGGGCCGCGGAACCCCACTCGGGATCCGCGGCCCTTTTGTTTTGTCCGAACGGATGAGACGAGACGAAGGAGCCTCGGGACAGCAGGACCTGGTACCAGCCGCCAACCGGCCAACAGGCCGGCACGACCAGACGAGGACAACGCCACCGTGCAACTCGAGACGCACGCCCCGTCCGTACCGCCTTCCGACGCGATCTCCCCGCCCGGCCTCACGGAGGACTCCACCTTGATCCCCCTCACCGCGCTCACCGCGCTCGACGACGCCATCGACGACCTCGGCGTGCCCGTCCCCTGCCGTTCGTACGACCCGGAGGTCTTCTTCGCCGAGTCGCCGGCGGATGTCGAGTACGCCAAGTCCCTCTGCCGGACCTGCCCGCTCGTCGAGGCATGCCTCGCCGGCGCCAAGGAGCGGCGCGAGCCGTGGGGCGTCTGGGGTGGCGAACTCTTCGTCCAGGGCGTGGTCGTGGCCCGCAAGCGGCCGCGTGGCCGCCCGCGCAAGAACCCGGTCGCGGCGTGACCGCCGACCTGGGGGTCATGTCCCCCACACGCATCGGCACCATCGATCGTCCCCACACCCATGACCCCCGGAACCAGGCACCAATGATCACCCCCACGAGGGAGCCCGTCGGCTCCGCGACCCCGGACGTCACCATCATCGGCGCGAACGACTCGCGTCAGAACAGGACCCGCGAAATGCAACTCATCCCAGAAGCCCTGGCACGTGCGCATATGCACGACCGCCTGAGGGAAGCCGAGGTGGACCGTCAGGCAGTGCGCCTGGTGGCCGCCCGGCGGATGCAGCGCAGGGCGGAGCGCGCTTCGATGCGTGCCCGCCGCGCGCTCGCCATGGCGGTCATGAACTGACACAGCCTCAGGCGGCATGGCAACCGATCGGGGGCGACCGCTCCGCCCCTTCGCAGCCACCCACCCTCCCCGCGGGGCCGGTCCGGAAGGACCGGCCCCGCGGGCGTTGTGCCGTGCCGGCCCGCGTCCTCGGCGTTATGGTCGCGAGGTGGACGAGGAGAGGTACCCGGAGGGGAAGCCGGACGAGGAGAGGCACCCGGAGGGGAAGCCGGACGGTGCAGGCGTGACCTGTGCCCGCTGCGGCCGTACTACGGGCGGTGAAACCGTGCCGCCGACCTGGGTCTGTTCCGTGGAGGACGGCAGGCGGCAGTACGTCTGCGACGAGTGCGCCCGCGCCCACATCAGGTCCATCGAGAGCCGACTCGACTTCACCTGGTGGTGACGGCTCCGGCCGGGCGGTACGGCGCAGGTCGCGCCGGAGCCTTTCGGCCAGCGGCGGCGCCGTGACGAAGGCGGCCCGGCCGGGCCGGCCGGGCCGGCTCACGCCTCGACCGGAGCGTCCCTCCCCGTGTCGCCTTCCCAACCGTCTTCGGGACGGTCCTGCGGCATGCCGTCCGGCTCGTAACCGGGGACGAAGCCCGGCAGCCAGGCCTCCAGCTCCTCGCGCAGTCGCACGGTGGCACCCAACTGGCACAGCACCCCGATGGTGCTCAGCGTGACCCGGTGTATGAGGAGATACGACGGGGGGAGATTCAACTGCTTGCCCAACTGGTGTGCGGGCGAACGAGGATCCGCGATCCGGGCCGCCTGGCCGCGCAGCCAGGAGCGGGTGAAGGTGAACTCGTCCGCCTGAGCCGGCTCGATGATGGGGAGCAGGTACTCCAGTACGTCGTCCGGAGCGAGCTGGATCGACTCCTTGACGAAGCCCTCCTCGCGGAGCGCCGCGTACACGGCGTCGGCGTCACCGTCCAGCGTCATCCGCAGACAGTCGCCTATGGTCTGCGGGAAGCCGCCCGGCAGATGGTCCACCGTGCCGAAGTCCAGCACTCCCAGGCGCCACCGGTCCGCCTCTCCGGCAGGGTCCTCCACCGCCGCGTCAGGGTCCTCGGCACCCCCGGCGGGCAGGGGCACAGCGGAGCCGGCGCCACCGCCCGCGGCCGGCGGGGGCAGCAGGCGGAAGTTGCCCGGGTGCGGGTCGGCGTGCAGCAGACCGGTCCGCGCCGGCCCGGAGAAGAGGAAGCGCGCCAGCAGTTGGCCCGCCCTGTCCCGCTGTGCGGGCGTACCGCCGGATATCACCTCGGACAGGGGTATGCCGTCGATCCACTCCGTGACGAGCACGTGCTCGGACTGGTGCACGACGCCGGGAACCACCACGTCCGGATCGTCGTGGAACTCGGCGGCGTGCTCCCGCTGGGCCTCGGCCTCCAGCGCGTAGTCCAGCTCCTCCGAGACCCGGTTCCGCAGTTCGGTGATGAGCGGCTTGATGTCCATGCCGGGTACCAAGGGGCCGAGCAGGCGCGCGAACCGGCTCAGCTGGGTCAGGTCCGAGAGCAGGGCCTCCCCGGCACCCGGGTACTGCACCTTCACGGCGACGTCCCGGCCGTCGTGCCACACCGCGCGGTGGACCTGCCCGATCGACGCGGCTGCGGACGGCTTGTCATCGAAGGTACGGAACAGGTCCCGCCAGTCGGGACCGAGCCGCTCCGCCAGGACGCCGTGGACGGTGCGGGCCGGCATGGGCGGTGCCGCTTCCTGCAGCTTGGTCAGCGCCGCCCGGTAGGGGCCCGCGACGTCCTCGGGCAGTGCGGACTCGAAGACGGACAGGGCCTGCCCGAGCTTCATCGCACCGCCCTTCAACTCACCCAGCACCTTGAACAGCTGGTCGGCGGTGCGCTGCTGGACCTCGCGGGCGACGATCTCGGCGGACCTGCCGCCGATGCGCTTGCCCAGCCCCCACGTGGCGCGGCCGGCGAAACCCAGCGGCAGCGCGGCAAGCTTCGCGGTGCGGGTGACCGCCTTCCGGGGAAGATCAGACATGTGCTCCTCCAGTTCCCGGACTGCCGTGCCGGGGAGTGTGCGGTCCTGCTCAGTCTGCGGCGGTCACCCGGCCATTGTGTCCTGCGGAGCACTGCCGGCGGCAGTGAGATCCCCCTCAGTGTGCCCGGCGGCGCCGCAGGAGCAGTCGGGGTGGGGCCCCAGGCGCTCGGACCGCCAGTCCAGCAGGGGCATCGCGGCCTCCCATCGCGTGCCCGTGCTGGCAGGGAGATCCCCGTCCAGGAAGGACAGGGCGTGGGCCGCCGCGAGACCGGCCACCGCCGTCGCCAGTCCCAGATCGCACGCGGGCACGGAGGTGCGCCGGCCGGATCGCCACTGGGCCAGCATGCGCGGCCACTGGGGGTCCCGACCGGCCCGGTTCAGGGCCAGGCACCCGGCGCAGCCCGTACCTCCCGGCAGCACCAGCGGGCCGACCACTCCGGTGGCCTCGATCACACCCGCGAAGAGGTGCGGTGTGCCCGAAGCGACCCACTGCGCCGCCGGGTCGGGATCCGGTGCGTATGCCGACAGGCCGTCCCGTGGAGCCACCACGACCAGGGACAGCGCGGGCTCGCTCCCGGCTGCCGGATCGTCCGAGCCGGCGCGGGGAGGCCCGCCGACCGCCGACCGGCGGACCAGCTGCCGGGCCGCCGTGTCCCTCCGCTCCCCGACCGCGGCCGCCGGAAGCCCACCCGGAGCCACGTCCCACGGCTCGGTGCGGCCACCGTCGAGGACCTCCACCCGGCCCACCCCGGAACCGGACAGCACCGCCGCGATCGCCGCACCGACCCTGCCCGCCCCCCGGACCTGGACCCGGGTGGCCCGGCGGGCGGCGAGCCTGCGCAGGGCGTCCCCGGGAGCCGGATGGACCACGGAGAGTGACGCCATGTCCGGGCGCTGCCGCTCCAGGGTCTCGGCCCGTCGGCGCAGGGCGTCGGCCTGCGGACCGCCGGCTTTCGGATCGTCGAGCAGACCGGCCTCCGTGAGCCGTGAGACGAGCACGTCGACGTGACGGTCCGACAGGTCCAGTGCCCGTGCTTCTTCGCGCAGCAAGGGCAACCCGCGTGTTCCGTCCAGCAGTTCCAGAAAGCTGCCCGTGGCGATATCCATCGGTCCCAGCGTCACCGCGTGCGCGGGCGTCACACCGAATTGCACGGTGTTCCGTCCACGCCAGGCCCGGCGCAGTGCGGGCTTCAGCATCGGATGCATGACTTCTCCCCCGTTGGTTCCGGCTCGCTGCCCAGAATGCGGGGTGGCCGCGAAACGTGCGGAGAGTTGTCCACAGGGCCGGGCGTTAATCGTTCAAATGGCGCGCGGCGAGAAGTGGATCAATGCCGGCCGCCGCGGACGCGGGACTTCTCGCACGCGCAGCGGGTAACGTCGTGGCGTGCCCGCCGACCCTTCGCCCGCTCCCGCCGGGGACCCCCTCGCGCCCGGTGCCGTACGCGATAGGCGCGGTGCGGCCGCCCACGGGTCCCACGCTGCCGTGACCAGCGCCGTGGAGGTGCGAAGGAGCGCCCGGCGCAGCAGGACGGTGTCCGCCTACCGGGAGGGTGAGCGCACCATCGTGCTCATTCCCGCCCGGATGTCGGAGGCGGAGGAGCAGCGCTGGGTCGGCCTCATGCTGGACAAGCTCGCCGCGCAGGAGAACAGGCGCGTGATCGGCGACAGCGCGCTCGCCGAGCGCGCCGAGCGGCTCTCCGTCCAGTACTTCGACGGCCGGGCGCGACCGGCCTCCGTGCGCTGGGTGACCAACCAGAACACGCGGTGGGGCTCCTGCACCCCCGCCGAGGGCAGCATCCGCCTCTCCCACCGGTTGCAGGGCATGCCGGAGTACGTCGTCGACTACGTCCTCCTCCACGAACTGGCCCACCTGCTCGTGCCCGGGCACGGCCCGCGCTTCTGGCGTCTGCTGGAGGCATACCCGCGCACCGAGCGGGCCCGCGGCTATCTCGAAGGGGTCGTGGCGGCCGACCGGCTGCCGAGCCTGCCTCCGGCCCGGGACGAGTGACGTCCGGCAATTCTGTACCGGGTCTGTACCGATTCAGCCCGGTGTCCTGGTTTGCGGTTAGCCTGACGCGACGCAAACACCTTCGGGATGGGGGACGGTCGTTACGCATGGCCAGGGAATTCCAACGCGGCCACAAGGCCAAGATCAGTGATCTCACGCCAGGGACGGATCTGTACGTAGGTGTGCAGATCGCCGGTCCGGGCCTGACGTTCGACATCAGTTGTTTCGGTCTCGACGCCGATGAACAGCTCTCGGACGACCGGTATTTCATCTTCTTCAACCAGCCCACATCGCCTGAGGAGTCCATTCAGCTGCTCGGCGCGCAGGCCGGTGACACCGAGTCGTTCCGTGTGACCCTCGACCGTGTTCCGGCCGGCATCCACAAGCTGTCGTTCACCGCGACCCTCGACGGCCCCGGACAGATGTCCCAGGTCGGTCCCGGGTACATCCGCGTCGTCGCGGGCGGTGAGGAGGTGGTGAGATACGCCTTCACCGGCTCGGAGTTCACCACCGAGCGCGCCGTCATGCTCGGTGACTTCTACCTGAAGGACGTCTGGCGGTTCGCCGCGGTCGGCCAGGGCTTCGACGGCGGACTCGACGCCCTGCTGAAGAACTTCGGCGGAGAGGTGGCCGAGGAGGAGCCCGCAGCACCACCGCAGGGCGCCGCACCGTCGTTCGCCCCACCCGTGCAGGGCGCCGCACCGTCGTTCGCCCCACCCGCGCAGGCCACCGCGCCCCCGGCCTTCGGCGCCCCGGCCGCTCCCCAGGCCCCTCAGCCCGCGCCCGCGTTCGGCGCACCCCCGCAAGCACCCGCGCAGCAACCGCTGCACGCCGCGCCGACGATGGCGGCGCCGATGGCCCCACAGGCCCCGGTGGCCCCTCACGCACCGGTCGCCCCCCAGGGTCCGGACGCCTACGGCCGGCCGCCCCAGTTCGGGCAGGTCCCGGGCCAGGCCGCACCGCCCGCCGCTCCTCCGTACGGCCAGCAGCCGCCGGGTGCGCCGTACGGCCAGCAGCCGCCGGGTGCGCCGCCCTTCGGTCAGCAGGCGCCGGCCCCGTTCGGCCAGCAGTCTCCCGGGGTGCCCCAAGGCGTCCCGCAGGGAGGTGCGGGCCTGCAGGCCGCCCTGCAGCCCTACAAGGAGACGGCCACCGGGCAGCGCTGGACCCCGCAGAACCAGCAGCTCATGCGTGTCGACCTGACCATGGGCGGCACCGCCGTACTCGCCCGCCAGGGCAGCATGGTGATGTACCAGGGCAAGGTCGACTTCAGTTACAAGGGTGCCGGATTCGCCGGCCGCATGGTCGGCAACGCGACAGGCCAGGAAATGCAGCTCATGCGCTGCACCGGCCGCGGCCAGGTCTTCCTCGCCGAGGACGGGTCGCACCTGCACCCCGTCGAGCTGCAGGGTGACGGCATCTGCGTCTCCGCGGAGAACGTCCTCGCGTTCGACGAGTCGCTGCAGTACGAGGTGCGCCGTATCGAGGGCCACGGCATCCCCGGCGGGGCCCTGTTCACCATGCAGTTCCAGGGCACCGGCACCGTCGTCGTCAAGACCCGCGGTGTGCCGGTCGTCCTGCCGGTCACCCCGACCACGTTCGCGGACTGCAACGCCGTGGTGGCCTGGTCGTCCGCGTCCCAGGTGATCCTCTCCAGCCAGGTCCGGCTGCGCCGCAACGCGTATCCCGGGCACAGCGGGGAGACCGTCAACCTCCAGTTCCGGGGAGCCCCCGGGAACTTCGTCGTCGTCCAGCCCTACGAGGTCTGAGGGAGCCCGTCATGAACCAGCAACTAGCGGGCTTCGCCCCGACCCCCGTCACGGCCCGGATGGAGAACCACGGCCGCACGATGCTCAAGGTCGCCATGGCCTCCGGCCAGGACCTCTACGCACGCACCGGCTCGATGGTCGCCTACGAGGGCTTCATCCAGTACGAGCCCAATCCGCCCGCCGTCCGCCAGATCGCCTCCCAGTGGATCACCGGCGAAGGCGCGCCCCTGATGAAGTGCGCCGGCGACGGGCTGCTCTACCTCGCCGACTACGGCGCCGACGTGGTCGTCATCAACCTCGACAACGACTCGCTGTCGGTCAACGGCACCAATCTCCTCGCCTTCGACAGCCACCTCGACTGGGGTGTGGAGCGGGTCAAGGGCCTGGCCAAATTCGCCGGCCAGGGCCTGTGGAACGTCCGCGTCCAGGGCACGGGGTGGGTTGCGATCACCTCGCGCGGCACACCGCTCGTCGTCGACTGCGGCCGCGGAGAGGACGAGACGTACGTCGACCCCGACGCGCTCGTCGCGTGGTCGCCCAACCTCAAGGTGAAGGGCAAGCGCAGCTTCAAGGCGAGCTCCCTCATCGGGCGGGGCAGCGGAGAGGCGTACCAGATGGCCTTCTCGGGCCAGGGCATCGTCGTCGTCCAGCCGAGCGAGGACAGCACGGACCGCCTGCGGGTCCGGAACTGAGCGGGGGGAGAGACACATCATGCAGAGTCCGCTTTTCAGCCACACCGAGCAGCAGTCGCAGGACCGGTACACCGTGCAGAACCCGCAGCTCCTGCGCGTCTCGCTGACCGGCCACGACGACGTCCTCGCCCGCAAGGGCGCCATGGTCGCCTACCAGGGACTCATGGACTTCGACGGCGAGTACCAGTCGCAGGGGCAGCGGCGTGCCCGCAGGAACACGGGCGAGGGCCTCGACCTGATGCGCTGCTCGGGCCAGGGCACGGTCTACCTGGCCAATCTGGCCCAGTACATCCACGTGGTCGACGTCGACCGCGAGGGCATGACGGTCGACAGCGCCTATGTCCTCGCGCTGGACTCGTCGCTGCACACCGAGGTCATCGCGGTCGACAGCCAGTACGGGATCTCCGGCTCCGGTAAGTACCAGCTGAACATCTCCGGCAGCGGCAAGGTGGCGCTGATGACGTCCGGCCAACCGCTGATGATGCAGGTCACGCCGGAGAAGTACGTCAACGCCGACGCCGACGCCATCGTCGCCTGGTCCAGCGGCCTGCGGGTGCAGATGCAGGCGCAGACCCACTCCTCGGGCGTCACCCGGCGCCGCGGCAGCACGGGAGAGGGCTGGGAGCTGAGCTTCATGGGCCAGGGTTTCGCCCTCGTCCAGCCGAGCGAGGTGCTGCCTCCGCAGAACGCCCAGATCGGCCAGGGCGCGGCGGCGCAGTTCGGCGTGGGCCAGCAGGGTGCGCGCGCGCAGAACCAGAACAACGCCTGGAACTGAGCCGCTCACGGACGGCGAAGGGGCGGCCTCCGCGGAGGCCGCCCCTTCGCCGTCCGTGA
>NZ_JBEXWB010000085.1:0-19370 GCF_040629645.1 Streptomyces sp. NPDC005899
CCCGGCTCCGGGGGGCCGCGGCCCGGCCGGGCCCCGACGTCCCCGAACGCGCGGCGGAGGCCGCGGCGGCGTCCGCCCTGCACACCGCCGGCGAGGACCCCCCCGCCCTCTCCCTCGCGGTGCACGCCCCGACGGCGCGTGACCCCCGCTTCACGCTCCTGCCGCTGCTCGCCGACCCCCTGGACGTGGCGCTGCCCGCGAACCATCCCCTGGCCCGGGCGCCCGGCCTGCGCCTGGCCGACCTCGCCGGTGAACCCTGGATCTTCGGAGGGTCGGGCCCCTGGTCGCAGATCACCACCGCCGCCTGCGAGGCGGCGGGTTTCGTGCCCGAGCAGGCCCACAGCGCCTCCGGCTGGACCGCCATCCTGGCCATGGTCGAGGCGGGGATGGGCGTCGCCCTGATCCCCCGGATGGCATCGGCGCCCGACCGGTCCCGCGCGGGCGTGGTCATGCGGGTTTTGGACGCGGACCGGCCGCACCGCCACGTCGTGGCGGCGGTACGGCAGGGGGCCGAGCAGGGCCCCGCGGTCGCCCGGGTACTGGCGGCGCTGCGGCGGGCGGCGGCCGGGTCCGAAGGCGGGACGGAGAGCGACCGTTAAGCGCGGCTGAAAGGACTGTGCGAAAACTTTCGATGGACCTGACGGGTTCCGGTGGGCGACAGTCGTCCCATGACCACCGACGCGAACGAGACCGCATTCCACGACTCCGACCCCCATGCCAACGACGCGGCCCCCTACGGCGGCGGCGACCCCTACGCCGACTACCGCACCGCCACCGACCTGCCCTTCACCGACCTCGTCGACCTCGCGGACCGCCGGCTCGGCGCGGGAGTGATCGCCGCCAACGACGAGTTCTTCGCCGAGCGCGAGAACCTCCTGATCCGCGAGCCCGCCGTCTTCGACCCCGAGCGCTTCGGGCACAAGGGCAAGATCATGGACGGCTGGGAGACCCGCCGGCGCCGCGGCGCGGACGCGGAGCACCCCTTCCCCGCGCCGGAGGAGCACGACTGGGCGATCGTCCGGCTCGGCGCCCCCGGCATCATCCGGGGCCTGATCGTCGACACCGCCCACTTCCGCGGCAACTACCCGCAGCGCGTCTCCGTCCAGGCCACCGCCGTGCCGGGCGCCCCGAGCCCGGAGGACCTCCTCGCCGACGACGTGAAGTGGGAGGAGCTCGTCCCGCCGACGCCCGTACGCGGCCACGCGGCCAACGCCTTCGAGATCACCGGCGACCGCCGGTACACCCACGTCCGCCTCTGCCAGCACCCCGACGGGGGCATCGCCCGCCTCCGGGTCCACGGCGAGGTCGTCCCCGACCCGGCCTGGCTCGCGGCCCTCGGCACGATCGACCTGATCTCGATCCTCAACGGCGGCACGTACGAGGACGCCTCGGACCGCTTCTACTCCTCACCGGCCCAGATCATCCTGCCCGGCACCTCGCGCAAGATGGACGACGGCTGGGAGAACCGCCGCCGCCGGGTCCGCGACACCAACGACTGGGTCCGCTTCCGCCTCCCGGCCCAGGGCGTGGTGCGCGCGGTCGAGATCGACACCGCCTACCTCAAGGGCAACGCGGCGGGCTGGATCAGCCTCCAGGGCCGCGACGGAGACACCGGTGAGTGGTTCGAGATCATTCCCCGCACCCGGCTCCAGCCGGACACCCCGCACCGCTTCGTGCCGGCCGCCGAGGCCGTGGTCACCCACGTACGCCTGGACGCCTTCCCCGACGGCGGAGTGGCCCGCATGCGCCTGCACGGCTCCCTGACCCAGGCCGGGACGGCCGAGCTGACCCGCCGCTACGAGCGCTCCACCTCGTAACCCCCCGCTCCGCCCGGCGGACGGCTGCGCCTTCGCGCCTGTCCGCCGGGCGGTTTCCAGCCCCCTAGGCGGTGGCCGCCGCCGCCGCGTCCGCGGCCTGGGCCCTCAGCGCCCGCTCCACGCCCGCGCGGGACTCCGACACCAGCCGCCGCAGCGCGGCACTGGGCTGCGCCGACTCCAGCCACGCGTCCGTGGCGTCCAGGGTCTCCTGCGAGACCTGGAGGGCCGGGTAGAGGCCGATCGCGATCTGCTGGGCCATCTCGTGACTGCGTGAGTCCCAGACCTCCCTCACCGCGGCGAAGTACCTCTCCGCGTACGGGGCCAGCAACTCACGCTGCTCCGTCTGCACGAAACCGTCGATGACCGCCTCCTGGAGGGAGTTCGGCAGCTTGTCGGACTCGACGACCGACGCCCACGCCTCGGCCTTCGCCTCCTCGGAGGGCTGCGCCGCCCGCGCGGAAGCCGCGTGGCGCTCACCCGCCGCCGTCCTGTCGCGCTCGTACTCCGCGGCGATCTCCTCCTCGTCCAGCAGGCCGGCGGCCGAGAGCCGCTGGACGAACGCCCAGCGCAGCTCCGTGTCCACGGCGAGCCCCTCGATCTCCTGCGTGCCGTCGAGCAGCGCCTGCAGCAGGTCGAGGTGGAGGGGGCTGCGGGCCGTCGCCGCGAAGGCGCGGGCCCAGGCCAGCTGGTGGTCGCTGCCCGGCTCCGCCGCGCGCAGGTGCGCCAGCGTCGCCTCGGTCCACTGCGACAGGCCGGCCTCGCGCCACGCGGGAGCCGCGTACAGGTCGAGCGCCAGCTTCACCTGGCGGTGCAGCGACTGGACGACACCGATGTCGGACTCCTTGCCGATCCCGGAGAGGACCAGCGCGAGGTAGTCGCGTGTCGCCATCTCGCCGTCGCGCGTCATGTCCCAGGCGGAGGCCCAGCTCAGGGCGCGGGGCAGGGACTCCGCGAAGTCACCCAGATGCGCGGTGACGACCCGCAGGGACTCCGCGTCGAGGCGGACCTTCGCGTACGACAGGTCGTCGTCGTTGAGCAGGACGACCGCGGGGCGGGCCGTGTCCGCCGGGAACGGCACCGCGGTGCGCTCACCGTCGACGTCCAGCTCGATCCGCCGCGTGCGGACCAGCTGCCCGGCCGCGTCGAGGTCGTAGCAGCCGACGGCGATCCGGTGCGGGCGCAGCGTCGGCTCGCCCTTCGCGCCGGCGGGGAGGGCGGGAGCCTCCTGGAGGACGGCGAAGGAGGTGACGTGGCCGTTGCCGTCGGTCTCGATCTCCGGGCGCAGGACGTTGATGCCGGCCGTCTCCAGCCACGCCTTCGACCAGGTCCTCAGATCGCGGCCGGAGGTCTCCTCCAGCGCGCCCAGCAGGTCGGACAGGCGTGTGTTGCCGAACGCGTGCGCCTTGAAGTAGGCCTGCACGCCCTTGAAGAACTCGTCCATGCCGACGTACGCCACGAGCTGCTTCAGGACCGAGGCGCCCTTGGCGTAGGTGATGCCGTCGAAGTTCACCAGGACGTCGTCGAGGTCCCGGATGTCCGCCATGATCGGGTGGGTGGACGGCAGCTGGTCCTGGCGGTACGCCCACGTCTTCATGGAGTTGGCGAACGTCGTCCACGAGTGCGGCCACCGGGAGCCCTCGGCGTACGCCTGGCAGGCGATCGAGGTGTACGTGGCGAACGACTCGTTGAGCCAGAGGTCGTTCCACCACTCCATGGTGACCAGGTCGCCGAACCACATGTGGGCCAGCTCGTGGAGGATGGTCTCGGCCCGCATCTCGTACGCCGCGTCCGTCACCTTGGAGCGGAAGACATACTGGTCGCGGATGGTGACCGCGCCGGCGTTCTCCATGGCGCCCGCGTTGAACTCCGGGACGAAGAGCTGGTCGTACTTGGCGAACGGGTACGCGTAGTCGAACTTCTCCTGGAACCACTCGAAGCCCTGCCGCGTGACCGCGAAGACCTCGTCCGCGTCGAGGTACTCGGCGAGCGAGGGGCGGCAGTAGATGCCGAGCGGCACCACCTGGCCGTCCTTCTCGTAGGTGCTGTGCACCGCGTGGTACGGGCCGGCGATCAGGGCCGTGATGTACGTCGACATGCGCGGGGTCGGCTCGAAGGACCAGACGTCGTCCTTCGGCTCCGGCGTCGGCGAGTTCGAGATGACCGTCCAGCCGGACGGCGCCTTCACGGTGAAGCGGAACGTCGCCTTCAGGTCGGGCTGCTCGAAGCTCGCGAAGACGCGCCGGGCGTCCGGCACCTCGAACTGGGTGTAGAGGTAGGCCTGCTCGTCCACCGGGTCGACGAAACGGTGCAGGCCCTCACCGGTGTTGGTGTACGAGCAGTCGGCGACGACCTTCAGCTCGTTGGTGCCGGCCCGCAGGTGCTTCAGGGCGATCCGGGAGTCGCGGAAGACGGCGGCGACGTCCAGTGCCTTGCCGTTCAGCACGACGTCGTGCACGGCGGGGGCGATCAGGTCGATGAAGGTCTCCGCACCGGCTTCGGCGGAGTCGAAGCGCACGGTGGTGACGGACCGGTAGGTGCCACCCTCCTGCGCCCCGGAGAGGTCGAGATCGATCTCGTACGCGTCCACGGTCAGCAGGCGCGCCCGCTCCTGTGCCTCTTCGCGGGTCAGATTCGTGCCAGGCACGCGGTCATCTCCTAGATCTGTGACGTTTTCGGCCATCCTTCCACGTGGGGCGGGCGCAACGCGATGTCCGTTTTCCGCCGGACCGTCGCAGGTGTGCGGACCATCCTGGAACCATGAACCTTCACGAGGCACGCCCCATCGGGCCGCATGTACTGGAAGAGCTCCGTACGGCCGACGACGCGGGACGCCCCCCTGTCCCGTACACGACGGCCGGAGACGGTGAGCCCCTGCGCTGCTGCCTGCGTGCCGCCGCGCCGGGGGAGCGGGTCGCACTGGTCTCCTACGCGCCGCTGCGGCGCTGGGCGGCCGGGACCCGGGCGCGCCCGGGGGCGTACGACGAGCAGGGGCCCGTCTTCATCCACGCCGACGCGTGCGGGGGGCCGCGGGCGGACCGGTCCGGCTACCCGTTCTCGCGGGCCGGTGCGCTGCGCACGGTCCGCCGCTACGACGCCGAGGGCCGCATCGCCGGGGGGCGGCTGCTGGAGATCCCGGACGAGGAGGAGCGGGGGTTCGACGAGGCGTTCGCGGAGGCCTTCGCCGACCCGGAGGTGGTGCTGGTGCACGTGCGGGCGGTGGAGTACGGGTGCTTCCACTTCGAGGTACGCCGCTGACGCCCTGGCCGCCACGAGCCTGCCGAGCGGTCACGCGGACGTGAGGCGCGGGCGCTCACGCGCGAGGGGCGGCCCCGGGTGCTCCCGGCGGCCGCCCCTCGCGTGGTGCGGTAGTCAGCCCTTGAGCTCGGCCGCCACCAGCTCCGCGATCTGGACGGCGTTCAGCGCGGCGCCCTTGCGGAGGTTGTCGTTGGAGACGAACAGCGCGAGCCCGTGCTCGACGGTCTCGTCGACGCGGATGCGGCCCACGTAGGAGGCGTCCCGGCCGGCCGCCTGGAGCGGGGTCGGGATCTCCGAGAGCTCGACGCCCTCGGCGTCCTTCAGCAGCTCGTAGGCGCGCTCGACGCCGATGGGGCGGGCGAAGCGGGCGTTGATCTGGAGGGAGTGGCCGGAGAAGACCGGGACCCGGACGCAGGTGCCGGACACCTTGAGCCTCGGGATCTCCAGGATCTTGCGGGACTCGTTGCGGAGCTTCTGCTCCTCGTCCGTCTCGAAGGAGCCGTCGTCGACGATCGACCCGGCGAGCGGCAGCACGTTGAAGGCGATCGGGCGCTTGTAGACGCCCGGCTCGGGGAAGTCGACGGCGCCGCCGTCGTGCGTCAGCTTGTCCGCGTCCGCGACGACCTTCGACGCCTGGCCGTGCAGCTCCGCGACGCCCGCGAGACCGGAGCCGGACACCGCCTGGTACGTGGCGACGGTCAGCGCCTCCAGGCCCGCCTCCTCGTGCAGCGGGCGCAGCACGGGCATGGCGGCCATCGTCGTGCAGTTCGGGTTGGCGATGATGCCCTTGGGGCGGTTCCTGATGGCGTGCGCGTTGACCTCGGAGACCACCAGCGGGACCTCGGGGTCCTTGCGCCAGGCGGAGGAGTTGTCGATCACGACGGCGCCCTGGGCGGCGGCCTTCTCGGCCAGGGCCTTCGAGGTCGCACCACCGGCGGAGAACAGCACGATGTCCAGACCGGTGTAGTCAGCCGTGGAGGCGTCCTCGACCGTGATGTCGGTGCCCTCGTACGCGATCGTGGAGCCCGCGGAGCGCGCGGAGGCGAAGAGCCGCAGCTCGGCGACGGGGAACTTCCGCTCGGCCAGGATCCTGCGCATGACTGTGCCGACCTGACCGGTGGCGCCGACGATTCCGACCTTCACGAGAACTCCTTCAAGCGTTTGAACGGGCACGTTGCCGGTCCATGATGCGTGTGTCCATGGCTTGCTTGTCCAATGCATTGTCCGGCAGACGGACCACCGACCACGAACGAACGTTTCGGAGCGCTCCCGCGTCAGAGGGGAAACACATCGCAGGGGAGGCAGTCCGTGTCGAGAAGGAGAGCGGCGGGTGCGGGAGTGGACCCGCTCGATCCGGCGCAGGTGAGCCGGGTCCGCGCGGTGCTGTCGCTCGGCGGGGTACCGGCATCCGACCTGCAGGACGGTGTGCAGCAGGTACGGCTGAGGTTGCTGGAGCGCACCGCGGGCGGTCTGGGGGCCCCGCGGGAGACAGGGGCGTGGGCGGCGGTCGTCGCCTCCCGTCTGGCCGCGGACTGGCACCGGACGCGGAACCGACAGGAACGCATCGGGGCGAGGCTCGCCTCGCTGTTGCCGCCGGACCACGGCACCGAGGGCGGCCAGGAGGCCCGGCTGGTGGCCCTAGCGGTCGCGGAGGGACTGGACGCGCTGCCCGCCCGGCAGCGGCAGGTGCTGATCCTCCGCTTCTACGCCGACCTCTCCGTCCCCCAGATCGCCACCGAGCTGGAGATCCCCGAAGGAACGGTCAAGAGCCGGCTGCACGCGGCGGCGAAGTCGCTGCGTGAGCGACTTCACGTGAACGAGGTGGTGTGACAGTGGGAACGGAAGCGTCCGACGAGCTGATGGCCGTGCTGATGAGGGAGCCGTCGCCCGCGAGCGGCCCCGCGGCGGCGCGGTACGCGGCCGCCGAGCGAGACATGGCGGTACTCGGTGAGCACCTGCACCTGATCGGAGATCGCCTGGCGGCGGAGGACGGGAACGAACCCGCCCCTGCTCCCGTCCGGTGGACGCGGGGCCGGAAGGCGGTGGCGGCCTCGGCCGTGGCCCTCGCGGCCTGTCTGGCCGGGGTCGCCCTGATGTGGCAGATCGCCCGGCCGGCGGCGGACAGCGAGGCCAAGCTCACCGAAGAGGGGATCGTGGCGTGCTCGCCGGTCGTGGCGGACGGCTCGGTGATCCGTACCGAACCGGCGGGGGAGGACGTGCGTGTGGTGCTGGAGGTCGACCGGTACCTCAAACCCGACGACGGACCGAGGGAGACCCGGTTCACCGTCCCGAGGAATGAGATCGGACTGTTCGACCGGGGCACCGCGGTCGTAGTGGCCGTTTCGGCCTTTGCGGATGAGCCGCCTCTGTATTTCCTCGGAAAAGAACGGGGAGAGGCATGGAAATGGCTGACGGCTGCGCTTGAGGGGTCCAGAAGTATCTCCTGCGACGGGCCCGGCTGACACCTTCTTCCGGCCACTTCTCCCAGGGTGTGCGGAGTACGCACATTATTCGTGTTGACCGGAACACACCAACCCCCGTTGAATCCGGCGTGCGATATTCCGGGCGCGGACGTGCGCTCGTCGCAGAGGGCGGGGGAATTCCTCATGGGTGGAAGACGAATGGCGGCTCCGTGGAGGGCGGGCGTGGCACTGTCACTCACCGCGCTGGCGGCCGGGGCGGCACTGTGGGGCAGCGGTGCGGCGGAGGGGAAGGCCGCCGTGCACCGCGACACCCAGGCCGAACGCATCATGAGCGGCAGGGAGGTGTTCGACTTCGGCAGCGTCGCGGAGATGGCGTCCACCTCGCTCGCGGTGGTGGAGGCGGAGGTCGTCTCCATCGCGCCGGGGCGGTCGCTCGGCAGCGAGGAAGAGGGCGGGGTGGACCAGGCGCGCGACGTCACCCTGTCGGTGACGACGTCGTACAAGAGGCCGTTGGTCAGCGCGCCGTCGACGATCGTCATGGAGGAATGGGGCTGGGACGAGGACGGTCACGGTTATCAGGTGGAGAACGTCACCTGGAGCGAAGTGGGCGACAAGGGCTTCTACTTCCTCACCTGGAGCGACGTGGAAGGCCGCTGGCAGTTGGTGAGCACGCAAGGTCGCGCGCTCATGGCGGACGCACAGGGCAATCTTCGTTCGTCGGCCACGCCGGGGACTCCCCTGTACACGGAGGTCGAGACGACGTACCGCGAGTTCCTCCACTACGAACTCAAACGTCTCCTGGACACGAAGAACCCCGCGCCGGACCTGCCGCGACCGCAGGCGGAACCGGAGGTCGTGCCGGAGGAGGACATGGAGGAGCCGGCCCCCGAGGAGGGCACCGAGGAGCCCCTCCCCGACGATTCCGTCGACGACGGCTCGGAGCCGGCGGACGGCACCGCACGCTGAGGCGAGGCCGGGTGCCCGCCCACGCATCACCTCCCGCATTCCCCTTCGACCGAAAGCGAGCACTACCATGCCTCGGCTCTCTCCCCGGCTGGCGTCCACACTGGGTGTGGCGGCGGCCCTGATCCTCGCCGTTCCCTCGGCGGCACACGCCAGTCACGACGACGACGGAACCGATCCGGACAACCGCAATCAGGCGGTGAAGGGTTTCAGCCTCACCACCAACGGCAAGAACGCCATGGACCACGGAAAGGCCGAGTTGGAACGCAGCGTCATCACCACCTCATGGGGTGGCGGGGACATCGAGGTCTACGACGGCGCCTACGGGAAGACCGGGTGGCACGGCCGGACGGACTGCACCGACTGGAACGCACTGTGGACCTCGTGCGACGTCATCCGCGTACGTCTGAACACGACGCAGGCCAAGAGCGCGTCCCAGTGGCGCAGCCTCGGATGCCACGAGTTCGGTCACACGGGGGATCTCGGACACCGTTCCGCGGGCGCCGACACGGACAACAACTCGTGCATGCGCGTGAACATCTGGCCCACGCACTTCGATCAGCACGACCTGAACGCGATCAAGGCGGGGACCTGATGAGAAGGCCGGCCGTCGGCAGCCGAGGGCGTGTGATCGCGGTGGCGGCGGGAGTGGCAACGGTCGTCGTGGCGGTCTGCGCGGTCTCGGGATTCCCGGTCACCGGAGAATCGGAGGAGGAGCGGTTCCGGTCCTCCTCCGGACGTGCGGAGTTCTGTGAGACGGCCGCTCCGCTGGACCTCACACGGACCGGCGAGCTGACTCCGCACAAGCGGCACCACGTCATCGAAGACCTGGAACGGACCGCGCCGGAGGGGATCTCGGCCGACTTCGGACGGCTGTTGCGCTGGTACGACCACCCCGAGCCGGAGGACGAGGAAGCAGCCCGCGCGTCCAGTTACGGCGTGGGCGAGTTCATCGAGCGGGTCTGCGACATCAACATCGGAGGAATCCGCAGCTGATCCGGGAGTGACGAAGGGCGGGTGCCCGGTCCGAGCACCCGCCCCTTGTCGTCAACGAGCCGTGGACCGGCCCGGTGGTGCTACGGCGTGACCTTCTCGATCACGACGCTGCCGGTGCCCGCCGCGGTGCCGCGGGAGTTCACCAGCTGGACCTCGCCGAAGAACTGCCGGCCCTCGGGGGCCGCTCCGGCGACCACGACCTCGGCACCGACCTGGGCGGACGCGCCGTTGGCCAGCTTCACGGCCTTCGACTCGTCGACCTCGATCGCGCCGAGCGACGGTGCGTAGTACACGTCGCGGTAGTCGTACTCGGTGGTCCCGGCCGGGACCGAGTAGCCCTCGATGACCACGGTGTACGTGCCGGCCGCCGGGTTCACCAGGCTGACCGACTCCTCCGAACCGGCCGTCGTCGAGGCACCCACCTCGGTCGCGCCCTTGAGGACACGCAGGTCGATGTCGGCGTTGGCGTCCGAGGTGCCGCCGATGGCGACGTCGAACTTCTCGACGCCCTCACCGATGGTGACCTCCTTGACGTACTCGCCGCCCGTGGAGATCGACGGGCGCTCCACGTCGGCCGAGCCCAGCGAGCCGCCCTTGAGCGTGCCCTCCAGGTCGCCCGCGTCGTTGGTGACCGTCCAGTCCACCGCGGCCGGCGTGCCGATCTTCGCCTCGGCGATGGTCCGCACCGCCGGGTCGAAGGTGGCGCCCAGGAGCGAGACATCCAGCTTGTACGGGTTGTCCAGCAGCGGCGACGTACGGCGGGACTCGACCTCGATCTCCCAGACGCCCGGCTGCGGGTCCTTGTAGGAGCGCGTGTCGGGGCGGCAGGTGTTGGCCGGGTTCTCGTAGTTCGGGTAGCAGTAGATCGTGGAGCTGTCCTCCACCGCGACCCCGTAGGGGTGGATGGAGATGAACCGCGTCTGGCTGCCCGAGCGCAGGGCGCTCATCGCGACCTCGAGGGTCCTGGCGCCCTCGGGGACGTTCAGGAAGTACGACGTGGTGCCGTTGCGCTGCACCGAGCCGGACGTCGTGAACGCGTAGCCCGGCTTCACCAGGTCCTTCGAGACGATGACCGTGCTGAGGATCTGGTGGTCCAGGCCCTTGGTCTTCGGGTCGTCCACCTGGAGGATCGCGCTGTGCACGCCGGCCGTGCGGGGCTTCGCCTGGACCTTGACGGTCACCGGCTTGCCGAGCGGCAGCGAGACGGTGCCCGGACCGGCCAGCGTGAAGGTGCCGTCGTCGTTCTTCCAGGACAGCTTGTGCTGCACGGCCTTGTCCGGACCCGTGGTGCGGGTGACGACGACGTCGTACGACTTCTTCTGGCCGGCCTTGAGGCCGCCCTCACGGTCGTAGAGGCCGGTGCCGAAGCCCGGGGTCTTCAGCGCGAAGTCGATCGCGGTGTCGACCGGGGCCTTCACCGTGTACTCGTGCGCCGGGGCGCCCTTCTTCTCGATCTGCTTCCAGGCGGCGACGATGTCGATCAGACCGGCGCCCTGGGCGTGCGCGGGCACGTCCTTGATGTGGGTGGCGGTGCTGGTCAGCGCGGTGCGCAGGTCTGCCGGGGGCAGCTCGATGTGCTTCTGCTTCGCTGCCGACAGCAGCAGCGCGGTCGCGCCGGCGGCCTGCGGCGAGGACATCGAGGTGCCCTGCAGCATGGAGTAGCCGGCGGGGAGCGAGTAGCCCGCCTCCTTGACCGGACCGCCGGGGAGCCAGGTCTGGGTGGTGTTGATGGAGGCACCCGGAGCGGTCAGGATCGGCGCGAAGCCGCCGTCCTCACGCGGGCCGCGCGAGGAGAAGGGCAGCATGTCGTACTTCTTGGTGACGTTCGACCCGTAGTTGGCCGCCCACGTCTCCTTGGAGATGGACGCGCCGACGGAGATGACGTGGTCGGCGAGGCCGGGGTCGCCGATGGTGTTGACCCCCGGGCCCTCGTTGCCGGCCGAGATGACCAGCTGGACGCCGTAGATGTCGATCAGGCGCTTGTAGAGCTCGGCGCGCGCGTTGTTGCCGTCGTTGAGCGGCGGCAGGCCGCCGATCGACATGTTGACGACGTCGACACCGCGGTTGACCACGAGGTCGATCATGCCCTCGGTCAGCGCGATGTTGGTGCAGCCGCCGGACCAGGTGCAGGCACGCGAGGAGACGATCTTGGCGCCGGGCGCGGCGCCGTTCATCTTGCCGCCGAAGAGGCCGTTGGCCGCGGTGATGCCCGCGACGTGCGTGCCGTGCTCGCTCTCGATGACGCCGATGTTCACGTAGTCGGCCTTCGAGCCGGCCGCGTCGTAGACGACGTTCCTGCGCGTCTCGACGACGAAGGGGATGCGCTCGACGACGTCGGTCCGCGGGTCGTCCGTACCGAAGTAGGAGACCTGGTGCTTGTCCTTGTACGGCTTGAGCACGGCGTCGTCGCGGAAGTCCGCGTCGTTGTCCAGGTCGACGCGGACGGTGCCGGCGACCGCGTCGTAGAGCACGCCCCACTCGTCGGTGGTGTCACCGTCGCGGTTGAGGTCGCCCGCCATGTCGCCGCCACGGGTGGCGGCCTCCTTGAACACCCTGAAACCGTACGAGCCGGCCGGTGCGGAGTACGTCCTGCCGCCGTTGGTGAACGTCGGGCCGGACACGGACTGGTTCATCCGCAGCCAGGTCCCGTCGCCGTCGCCGACGGGGTCCGTCGCCGTCACCCAGTCGACGATCTTGCGCTCGCCCGTGGTGGTCTTCCGCAGCGCCGGGTGGCCGAGGTCGACACCGGAGTCCAGGACGCCGATGGTGATCCCGCGGCCGTCCGCCTCGGGGTGCTGCTCGACGAAGTCCACCGCGCCCGTCTCGAAGGACGGGTTGTACGGGTTCTTCGCCGGGGTCTTCTTCCCCGGCGCCGGGTAGCTGCCCGTGGACTTCGGCTGCTTGGCCCCGGCGGCACGGTCGCCCGACGGGGTCGGGTCGTCCAGCTGGATCTCCTGCTTGAGATCGATGCCGTGGACCGACGACAGCTTCTGGGCCGCCTTGATGGTGGCCTCGGCCGTCGAGGTGGGCACGGTCGCCCGGACGTAGCCGAGCTTGTCGTACGTCTGCCCCAGCACGGACCCCTTGACGGAGTCCAGCTGCTCGGTCACCTGCTCGGTGGCGCCCGGCGCGGTGGCGACCATCAGCGTGACGTTCTTCTCGCCCGCGGCCTCGGCCTTCGCCAGCACGTCGGCGTCGGCCTCACCGAGCTTGTCGCCCTTGTCGCTGGTGGCTGCGGGCTTCACCGGTGCGGGCGCGGGGCCGTCGGCGGCGAAGACCGGCGCGGCGCCGGTGGCGGCCAGCGCGGCCACCAGGCCGGCGGCGGCCGCGATGCGGGCCGCGCGTCTCGCCCCGGGTATGGAGCTGGGGGATTCCTTGGTCATCAGCATCCCTGTATCTGAAAGTGAGAGTCCGGAATTCGGTACCGGATGACCGCTCAGCCTTTCGTAAACGACCGGGGTTTGTGGAGACTTGGCGGGGACGAGAAACGAACATGGCGGAGACCCGCCACCGCTGACAGTGCGCCACATGGGACGAACGGGGTGAAACGCCTCTCACCGCGGCAGCACCACCACATGAGCGGCCGGTTCCCGGTCCTCGGACGCCATGATCGCCGTGCGCACCACCACCGCCTGGTCCGCGGGGGCCTCACGCAGCGCCTTCGGCGTCATCCGTACGACCGTGACGCCGAGCCGCTCCAGGTGCTCCCGCTCCGCGGCGAAGGTCACGTGCTCCTCGTGGGGTGCCCGGGTGCCGAGTTCGAGCGCGACGGCCTGCTCGGGCCAGTACGCGTCCACGGCGCCCAGGAACGCGCCCCCCGGCAGGCACAGATCCACGTTCCACAAGGGCTCCGGCAGACCGTGTCCGCGCACCATCGCGTAGAGCCCGCCCTCCGCCGCCGCGCGCCCCTCGACGAGCAGGGCGTCCACGGCCTCCACCACGTGCGCCCGGCCCAGCAGCTTGCCGGCGCTCAGCTCCCGTACGACCGTGGCGGGCTCGCAGTGCCCGTCACGGACCGCCTCCGTCAGCGTCCGGCGTACCGCGGAGGCGTCCGTCAGCGTGGCGACCGCGTCGGCGAGGGCCCGCTCGACCGGCGCCAGCGGCACTCCGAGCCGGCGCTCGGGCCGCGGGAGCGAGGCCGCTCGCGTCACCTGCACGAACCGGGTGGAGCGCAGGCGCCTCGTGCGCGGCACGAGCACGTCGATCCGGTGCAGCGCGAGCATCGGCGGCGCGGAGGCGAAGCCGTACAGGCTCAGCGCCGCCAGGCCCGTGACCATCGCCTCGCCGTAGCCGGACGCGGACGGGCCCGTGGCGCCCCGGCGCGCGGCGGCCGGCGGCCGCCCCGCGTACAGCAGGGCGCCGTGCACCCGCTCCCGGCCGGTGGGCGGACCCGGGTGCAGCAGGTACACGCCCGGCAGCAGCTGCTGCCAGGGCCCGCCGGGGAGGCACTGGGCGGCGGTCTGGGCGGCGGTCACGCCGAGGGCGCGCAACTGCGCGGCGGACCGCACGCGGTGCCGGGGTTCCTGGACGGGACGGGGGGAGAGCGGGGTGTTCCGGTTCATGACCGGCAGGTTTCCGCAGGGGCCCCACGCGCTAACCCCCGTTACACGGCTGTCGACAATTCAGGACAACGCCGTCCTGAAGTACGTGTGTTCGGGTACCGAAAAGGGCGGTCACGCCGGAAATCGTGCGGCGCGCGCCCCACATGTGCGAGCGGGGGGCGCGCGCCGGGGAGTTCACGCCGCCGCGTCGCACTCCTGACCCCGCAGCGCCCGGGCCAGGTCGTCGCGTGCCTCCAGGACCAGCCGCCGCAGCGCCGGGGCCGCGGCCGGGTGCGAGGTCAGCCACGCGTCCGTCGCCGCGAGGGTCGCGGGGTCGTCCCGCAGCCCCGGGAACAGGCCCTTCACCACGTCCATGGCGATCTGGATCGAGCGTTCGGCCCACACCCGCTCGATCGCCTCGAAGTACGCGGCCGTGTAGGGCGCCAGGAGCTCCCGCTGCGAGGGCTGGGCGAAGCCCGAGATGGTCGCCCCGGCCAGCGCGTTGGACAGCTTGTCCGACTCCACGACCACCGCCCACGCCTGCGCCTTGACCTCGGCCGACGGGCGTGAGGCCAGGCACCGCACGTGGTGCCGCCTGCCGGACGCCGTGTCGTCACGGGCGAGTTCGGCGTCGGCTGCGGTCTCGTCCGCCGCGCCGTGCGAGACCAGCGCGAAGAGGAAGGCCCACCGCAGCTCCTGGTCGACCTCCAGCCCCTCGATCCCGCCCGTGCCGTCGAGCAGGGAGCCCAGCAGCCGGAAGTCGTCGTCCGAGGCGGCGACCGAGGCGAAGAAGCGCGCCCACGTCAGCTGGTGCTGGCTGCCCGGCTCCGCGCGGCGCAGCTCCCGCAGCGCGCCGTCGGCCAGTACCCGGCCGCCCTCCTCGCGCCACGCGGGCGCGGCGTAGTGCACGAGCGCCGACTCCGCCCAGGCGTGCAGCATCTGGAGCACACCGATGTCCGACTCACGCCCGGCGGACGACAGCACCAGGGAGACGAAGTCGCGGGCGGGCAGCAGGGCGTCCCGCGTCAGGTTCCACAGGGCGGACCAGCACAGCGCGCGGGCCAGCGGGTCCGTGACGTCCCCGAGGTGCGCGCGGAGGGTGGCCAGGGAGACCTCGTCGAAACGCACCTTGCAGTACGTGAGGTCGTCGTCGTTGACCAGCACGAGGTCGGGCCGCTCGGCCCCGGCCAGCTCCACGACCGTGGTCCGCTCGCCGGCGACGTCTGTCTCGGCGCGGGCGTACCGCACCAGCTCCCCGCCCGGGGTCAGCCGGTACAGGCCCACCGCGACGCGGTGCGGGCGCAGGACCGGATGGGAGGCGGCCGCCTCCTGCTCCACCACCAGCTCCGCCACGCGCCCCGCCGCGTCGTACGTCACGACCGGGGTGAGCACGTTGACGCCCGCGGTCTGCAGCCAGGCCCTGGACCAGGCCGTCATGTCGCGCCCCGAGGTCTCGGCCAGCACCGAGAGCAGGTCGTCCAGGCGCGTGTTGCCGTAGGCGTGCCGCTTGAAGTAGCGGCGCGCGCCCTCCAGGAAGGCGTCCCGCCCCACGTACGCCACCAGCTGCTTGAGCACGGAGGCGCCCTTGGCGTACGTGATGCCGTCGAAGTTCAGCTTGGCGTCCTCCAGGTCGCGGATGTCGGCCGTGACCGGGTGCGTGGAGGGCAGCTGGTCGGCGCGGTACGCCCACGCCTTGCGGTTGTTGGCGAAGGTGATCCAGCCGTCGGTGAAGCGGGTCGCCTCCACCATCGAGAAGGACCCCATGAAGTCGGCGAAGGACTCCTTCAGCCACAGGTCGTCCCACCACCGCATGGTGACCAGGTCGCCGAACCACATGTGCGCCATCTCGTGCAGGATGACGTTGGCGCGGCTCTCGTAGGCGGCGGAGGTCACCTTGGAGCGGTAGATGTACTCCTCGCGGAAGGTCACACAGCCCGGGTTCTCCATGGCGCCGAGGTTGTACTCGGGCACGAAGGCCTGGTCGTACTTGCCGAAGGGGTACGGGTAGTCGAAGTGGTCGTGGAAGAAGTCCAGGCCCTGCTTGGTGACCAGGAAGATGTCGTCCGCGTCGAAGTACCGGGCGAGGCCCTTGCGGCACATGGCGCCGAGCGGGATCTCCAGCTTCGACCCGTCGTCGAACGTACGGGTGTAGAGGTCGCTCTCGCAGTGGTACGGGCCGGCGACGACGCAGGTGATGTACGTGGAGATGGGCTTCGTCTCCGCGAACCGCCACACCTCGTCCTCGTGGAACTCCTCGGCGCCGTTGGACCGGACCGTCCAGCCGGCGGGGGCCGTCACCTGGAAGCGGTAGGGCGCCTTGAGGTCGGGCTGCTCGAAGTTGGCGAAGACCCGCCGGGCGTCGGCCGGCTCGTACTGCGTGTACAGGTAGACCTCGCCGTCCTCCGGGTCGACGAAGCGGTGCATCCCCTCGCCCGTCCGGCTGTAAGCGCACCGCGCGTCGACCACGAGGACGTTCTCGCCCTCGGCGAGGCCGTCCAGCGTGATCCGCGTGCCGTCGAAGACGGCCGCCGGCTCCAGGGCCCGCCCGTTGAGCGTCACCGCGTCCACCGACGGCGCCAGCAGGTCGGCGAACGTCGACGCCCCCGTGCGGGCCGAGCGGAAACGGATCGTCGTCACCGAGCGGAAGGTCCGAGGACCGGCCTCGCCGTCGTCCCCGTCGGGCTCGCCGACGGCGGAACGCAGGTCGAGCGCGACCTCGTATCCGTCGACGGTCAGCAGCTCGGCCCTCTCGCGGGCCTCGTCGCGAGACAGGTTCTCACCGGGCACGGAACACTCCTTTGTGTCTCGGACCGACCTGCCGTCGGAGGGCGGCCGGTCGGTCCCATCCGATCAGCGACGATCCTCGCATGCGGCCCTCCGCGGCCGTGACGGGGAATGGCCGGAGGGGCCCGGAGTGTTCTGTGCCACAGGTGCCGGACCGATCGCACGAGGAGAGACATGCCCGAGAACAGCACGGCGCACGGCAGGACCCCGGTGGACTTCTGGTTCGACCCCCTCTGCCCCTGGGCCTGGATGACCTCCCGCTGGATGCTCGAGGTGGAGAAGGTCCGTGACGTCGAGGTGCGCTGGCACGTGATGAGCCTGGCCGTGCTCAACGAGAGCAGGATGGACGAGCTGCCCGAGGAGTACCAGGACATGATGCGGACCAAGGCGTGGGCCCCGGTCCGAGTGGTGGTCGCCGCCGGGCAGAAGCACGGCGACGAGGTCGTCGGCGACCTCTACACCGCCCTGGGGACGCGCATCCACAACAAGGGCGAGGGCCCGACCCGGGAGGCCATCGCGGGCGCCCTGTCCGACGTCGGCCTCCCCGCCGACCTGCTGGAGTACGCCGACTCCGACGCGTACGACGAGGAGTTGCGCGCCTCCCACAAGGAGGGCATCGACAAGGTCGGCCAGGACGTCGGCACCCCGGTGATCGCCGTACCGGGCGCCGACGGCGAGCAGATCGCCTTCTTCGGCCCGGTCGTCACCCCCGCCCCCAAGGGCGAGGAGGCGGCGAAGCTCTGGGACGGCACCCTGCTGGTCGCGTCGGTCCCCGGCTTCTACGAGATCAAGCGGACGCGCACGCAGGGCCCGGTCTTCGACTGAGGCACCCCGCCGCCCGGCGCACGGGAGAACCCCCGCGAGTCACGTCCTCGCGGGGGTTCTCCGTTGTTCCGCCTGCCGGGTGAAGGTTGAGAAGACGATCACGAGGCAGGACGACTGCGGCCGGTCAGGGGGCGAGCAGGAGCACGTCGCCGCGCTCCTTGGCGGCGGCGTGGCGCTTCGCCACGTCCTGCCAGTTCACGACACGCCACATGGCCTCGATGAAGTCGACCTTCTGGTTCTTGTACTGCAGGTAGAAGGCGTGCTCCCAGGCGTCGAAGACCAGGATCGGGACCGAGCCCTGGCCCACGTTGCCCTGGTGGTCGTAGACCTGCTCGACGATCAGCTTCCCGCTGAGCGGCTCGTAGGCGAGGACGCCCCAGCCGGAGCCCTGCGTGGTCGCCGCGGCCTTCGTCAGCTGTGCCTTGAAACCGGCGAACGAACCGAAGGAGTCGGTGATCGCGTCCGCGAGGTCGCCCACCCCGTCCGCCGCGAGGGGCTCGCCGCCGCCGTCGCCGGTCATGTTGTGCCAGTAGATGGAGTGCAGGATGTGACCGGAGAGGTGGAAGGCGAGGCTCTTCTGCAGGCCGTTGACCGAGCCCCAGGCCTGCTTCTCGCGGGCCTCCTCCAGCTGCTCCAGCGTGTCGTTCGCGCCCTTGACGTACGCGGCGTGGTGCTTGTCGTGGTGGAGCTCGATGATCTGCGGGTTGATGACAGGTTCGAGCGCCGCGTAGTCGTACGGGAGTTCCGGGAGCGTATACGTGGCCATGAGTGCGGACCCCTCCAACTGCAGCATGGTTGTTATTGCAACTGTGTCGCAATTGCAGGCTAGCAGGAGGAGGCGCCGGAAGTGATCAGTTGCTGCTCCTGGGCCCGGAACACGGCCGGGAGCGTCCTCCGGCGCCGCCGACGGCGCCCGGGCCGCCGAACAGTCCTACGGAGCGGAGCGCAGGGCCGCCGAGTCGATCGCCGCCGACCACCGCCTCGTCGACCTGCTGGGCCTGCCCGGCTCGCCCGGCACCGGCGTGCCCCGCCCCCGCCGGTCCGCCACCGGCGCCGAGGACACCGACCGTACGCCGGACTCCGCACCTGGTGACTCGCACGCCCTCACCGCCGAGGAGTTCGACGCGGCCGCCGACGAACTGCGCGAGCTCCTCGACCAGGGCGTGACCTCCGCCGAACGCCGCCTCTTCGACCTGCGGACCGCCGCCGCGGACGACTCCCGCATCCTCGGCGCCCTCGGCGACGGAGGCCTGCTGCCCCCCGGCCCCGACGTCCTGGCGACCGTCGAGTACCTCGGTGAGCACGGCATCCCGGCGCTGCCCGGCTGGCGCTACCTCGCCCAGGCCGTCGACCCCGCCGACCACGCCTCGGTGCTCGCCGCGCGCCCCGAGCTGGTCGACGGCGTCGTCATCACCGATCCGGACGCGCACAGCCGCGCCCGGGAGGTCCTCGCCGCCGCCGCGCTGCTGCCCCGCTCGGCCGTGGCCGTCGGCACCACCGCGGCGCTCCTGGCCCCCGTCCCGTCACCCGGCGCGGGGGCCGGCACCGAGAACGTGTTCCTCGTGCCGCCCAACCCGGCGATGCACGACGAGCACGCGGCCGACGAGGAGCGGCACGCCCTCAGGGCGCGGGCCGCCGCCCGCGACGAGGACATCCGGGTGCTCTCGGCCCGGCTCACCGCGGACCGGGCACTCGCCGCCCGTATCCACGCATGGCGCGCCGACTGCCCGCCCGGCATGCTCGCCGAGCTCGGCGAGACCGCACGC
>NZ_JBEXWB010000086.1:0-19353 GCF_040629645.1 Streptomyces sp. NPDC005899
GGCGCGGTCCTGAGCCGCTCCGGGCCGCGCAGCAGCCCGCCCCGCGGGTCGGCGGCGCGCAGGAAGCGGCGCAGGATCTCCTCCCCGGCCGCGACGCCCCGCTGCGGGAGCACCTCCACCCGGGGCGCGCCCCAGCCGCTGTCGGCGAGCTCACCGTGACCGGGGCGCCAGCCGTGGTCGGCGGCGGTCAGCAGGTCCGCGTCGAGGAGTGAGTCGCCGGCGGCGAGGGTCGTCGTCGCGCCGCAGCGCCGGGCCACCTCGTGCATCGCCGCGCTCTTGGTGAGCGGCTTGGGCACGGCGTAGATCTTGCGTCCCTGGAGGGAGACCGTCCAGCCGCGCGGGTCCGCCCAGGCGGCCAGTTCCCCGACCCAGCCCTCGGGCAGGGCCGGGCGGTCGACCACCAGATAGGCGAAGACGTTCTCGGCGACGCGCTCCTTGAGCAGCCAGGCCGGGTCGGCCGTCGCGAGGAGGTGGGCGCGTACCTCGTCGAGTGAGGCGCACTCGTCGGCGAGCCGGGCGGCCACCTGTGCCTGCCAGTCCCGGTCCGCGACGCCGTCGACCAGCAGGTGCCCGCCGTTGGCGCAGATCGCGTACCGGGGTGCGGGGCCGGGGAGGTGGATGCGCCGGTACTGCTCCCGGGTGCGGGTCGTGGTGGGTACGAAGACGGTGGTGCGGGCGAGTTCGTCGAGCAGGCAGGCGGCCTGCTCGGTCATGTAGGAGAGCGGCTTGCGGTCGTAGACCTCCACGCACAGCAGCCGCGGGGCCTGCTCGTCCGGCATCGGCAGCTGGAGCGCCGCCGCCGAGTAGATGAGGGTGCGGTCGAGGTCGCTGGCGACGAGCGTCACCGGTGGCACGGGTACGGACGTGGTCACTTCCCCGTCACCGCCGTGCCGTCCGCCCCGGTGGCGCCGCGGGTGTACTTCGGGTGGATCAGTCCGACACAGGTGTACGGGAGCCCGTCGACCTCCTCGACGGGGACGCCGCGCTGCTCGGCGAGCAGCCGTACGTGGTCGAGGTCCGAGCCCGCCCCGCGGGCGGCGAGGATCTTCCAGGGCACGCGGCGCAGCAGCACCCGGGTCGTCTCGCCCACGCCGGGCTTGACGAGGTTGACGTCGTGGATGCCGTACTCCTCGCTGATGCGCTCGACCGCCGCCCAGCCCTCCCAGGTGGGGGCCCGGTCGGGGGCGGCGATCAGTTCCTTGGCCTCGGCGTCCACCGCGTCGGCGACCTCGTCGAAGCGGGCGGTGACCGTGTCGAGGAAGAGGCCGGAGACGTCGGCGCCGGCGAGCTCCCGGTAGAACTTCGCACCGTGGAAGTCGTGCGGTCCGACCAGGTCGGCGCGGAGCACGGTGCGGGAGATCAGCCCGGACACCGTGCTGTTGAGGCAGGCGGACGGGATCAGGAAGTCCTCGCGCGTCCCGTAGGTGCGTACGCAGCCCCCCGGGTCGGCCAGTACGGCGATCTCCGGGTTGAAGCCGTCGAAGCCGGCGAGCGCGGCGGCCAGTTCCCGGGTGATGGCGCCCTTGCCGGTCCAGCCGTCGACGAAGACGACGCCCGCGGGGTCGTGGTGGGCGGCCAGCCAGCGCAGGGCGTTGGCGTCGATGCCGCGGCCCCGGACGATGGAGACGGCGTAGTGCGGCACGTCGAGCCCGTGGCGGTACCGCGCCCAGCGGCGCATGAGGACACCGACGGGGGTGCCGGCCCGGGCGAGGGAGACCAGCACAGGGCGGCGGGTGGAGGCCTCCCCGCCCGAGCGGGCGCGGGAGTGGGGGAGTTCGGCGAGGATCGTCTCCGTGACCGTGCCGACCGCGCGGGCGATCCGGGCCGCCGAGGTGTCCAGGGCGGCCAGGAACAGTTCCTGGTACTGCGGGCTCGGCTGGTACTCGACGGGCAGCGATTCGGCGTAGTGCGCCCCGCCGCTCTGTATCGCCTCCTCGCGCTCCTCGGTGGGGGCTTCCAGCGGGGTGTCCGAGAGGTCCTGGAGCAGCCAGCCGACGTCGTCCGCCGCGTAGGAGGAGAAGGCGGGGCCCCGGAGGGGTTCGGGCAGCATGGCGGCGTTCTTCCTTTCGGAGGAGCTCGGGGGGACGGCCCCGGCGGGCGTCGCGGAGGGGGCCCCTGGGACGTACGAGGGCACGACCGCGAGCAGGACCCGGCCGGTGTGCGCGGTGAGCCGGTCCAGGAGGCCGCCGGGGGCGTGCAGTGCGGGGGTGTCGGCGGCGGAGTCGACGACGGCGACGACTGCGTCGAATCCGGCGCCCGCGACGTTGTAGGCGTACCGCTCGCCGGGCCCGTCGGCGGGGTCATCGTGGGCCGGGAAGACGAGGCGGCTGCGTATGGCGTAGCCGGGGTCGTCGACGGCGAGTACGGGCGAGCGGGTGGTGGTGGAGTACCGCACGTCGGCGGTGGTGGCGTCCTCCAGGGCGGTGCCGAACCGCAGCGGTGCGTACATCAACTCCTCGAAGCCGAGGACGAGGACCCGCCGGGCGTCGCCCAGCGCGTCGGCGATCCTGCCGGCCATGCCCGGAAGGGCGGCCTCCAGGGCCGCGCGGTGGGCCGGGGTGAAGCCGTGGCGCCCGCCGTCGGGGACCCCGGCGGGCCAGTCCAGTTCCACGCGTACGGGGGCGGCGCGGCCGTCCGGCCCGGCCGCTTCCAGGGCGGCTGCGGTCGCGGGGTCGGCCTCGTGGGCGGCGACCAGCTCGCGGCCCTTCTCCAGGACGCCGTCCGGCAGGAGTACGGTGCCCGAGGCGCGGGCCACGAGGTCGATCCGGGCGCCGATCTCCCGGGCGAAGGTGTCGAACCGCTCCCGGTCCGCCTCGGACCGCATGTCGACCAGGGCCACGATGACGTACCGGTCCCTGGGGTAGCGCTCGTGGAGTGCGCGGATGGTGTTCAGCACGGTGTTGCCGGTGGAGAACTCGTCGTCGACCAGCACCAGCGGGGCTCCCCGGTCGGTGGCCGCCAGCAGCTCCGGATCCTCCGGGAGCAGCAGGTGCGAGGTGGCGTGCGAGTGGGACTCCTCGAAGCCGCCCGCCTGCTCGACGCCCTCGACGGGCCTGCGGGTCGAGTGGAGGTACGGGGCCACGCCGAGCCCGTCCGCCACCGCGTGGCCGAGCCCCGTCGCCGTCTCCGCGTAGCCGAGGACGACCGCGCGGTGGGCCTCGGCCTCACCCAGCAGGTCCCGGACCCGTTCGCCGAGCTCGAAGCCGGCCCCGTGGACCACCGAGGGCCGCTGCGGCACGTGCTTGCCCAGCACGTTCGACACGAGCAGGTGGGCCCGCTTGGGGTTGCGGCGCAGGGCGAGGCCCAGCAGCTCACGGAGCTCCCCGTCACCGGTGAGTTCGACGCCGAGCCGCCCGGCGACCCAGTTTCCCGACCACTGCACGTCCACTACCTCTTCTCCCGGCACACCGGCCGCGCCGGGTACACCGGACAGGCCCGCCGTGACGGGCGCTCGTGATGCACCCGCCGTGACGGACACACCTCATTCACCGGACTCACCGGGTGGACCGGCATCACCGGCACCACCGGTCTGGTCGGACACACCGATACCCACTCACCCATGGTCCCGCTCAGTCCGTCAGGCCCGCGGCCAGCAGTTCGACGAATCCGACGTTCTCGCGGGCCACGCCGAAGACCTCGGCCCGCTCCAGTGTGCGTTCCGCCCAGGCGCGGTGGGGTTTCACCTCGTTCATCTTGTTCGTGTAGGCGGACCGCAGCACTCCGCCGCCGCCCCGCTCTGGCCGCAGGATGTCCTGCGCGTCGCTGTACTCCTCGTGGCTGACGACGGACAGCGCGTGCACGGGCAGGACGTGGGAGGGGTGGATGCAGGTCTTGCCGAGCAGCCCGTTGGCCCGGTCGAGTTCGATCTCGCGCAGCAGTCCGTCCAGGTCGTGCTCGATGAGGGCGGTGCGCAGCGCCTCGGCCCGCCCCATGAAGGGGCTACGGCGCAGTTGGGGTTTGAACATGCGCTCCTGGAGGCGGAAGTACTCCCACACGGGGCCGGTGATCGTGAACCCGGTGCCGTCGGCGCGGCCGAGCACGTTGACCACGTCGCCGATGACCGCGCCGACGATCTGCACGTCGTAGGCCGTCATGTCGGGGGCCCTGCGCAGGCCGTACGCCGAGCAGAAGTCGGTGACGCCGAGGCGCAGCGCGAGGATCCGCTCACGGTACTTGTCGACGGTGCGGGCGACCCCCTGGAGGCTGTCGTGCCGGCTCTCCAGGTGCAGCAGCTCGGGGGATTCGAGCACGGGCATGGCGAACAGCCGCCGCCCGCACGCCGCTTCGGCGGCGGCGAGAGCTTCCAGAAAGAGTTCGCCACGCTCTTCCGTGAATTTAGGAAGTACGAATCCGGACAACAACGGGACCGAGCTGCCGAGGCGCTTCACCAGGTCCGTGATCTGCTCCGGTTCGCGGACCCTGATGAAGAGCAACGGGACGGCGGCGCCCCGCGCCTCGAGGTCGGCGAACTGCTGGACCAGATTCTCCTCGGCGCCCACCACCTCGGCGTCGTCGATGGAATCCTCCAGGCAGAGCACCATGGAGACCACTCCGCGGCCGGCGAGTTTGATCACGTCGTCGGCCAGCCGGGGCCGGGTGGCCGGGCTGTAGAGGGTGGCGCCGAGCGCCGCCGCGAGTACGCGGGCGGAGGAGTCCGCGCTGAACTCGCACGGCTCCCGGAAGAACAGGCCCTCACGGGCGACGGGCGAGACGTGCCCGAAATGACGCATGTGTTTCCCCCGTACTGCCTGAGAGGCCGGACAACGTATGGCCGGTAATAGTACGTACGGACAGGTGTCGGCGGTTCCCCGGCCGCGTGAACTTCGGGTAACTCGGCCATTTCTCACACTCTTCGCGGCGCGCCTCCCTGCCGGCCCGGAACCCGCCCTGGCCTACTGGTGCCGACCCCCACGTTGTCCGGGCGGCCCCCCAGCAGGCAGGATGACCGGCATGACGCACGCGATGCTGAAGGGCTCGAACGTCCCTCTCGACGCCATGGCCGTACGGGCGGTGCTGCGCTGGACCCCCGGCGCCGGGGTGCCGGACGTGGACGCCTCCGCCCTGCTGCTCGGCGCCTCCGGCCGGGTGCGTTCCGACGAGGACTTCGTGTTCTACAACCAGCCGCGGCACCCTTCGGGTCTCGTGCGCCGGCTGCCCAAGCGCAGCACCCCCGAAGGGCTCACGGACACCATCGAGGCGGACCTGTCCGCGCTCGACCCCTCCGTCGATCAGGTGGTCATCGCCGCGTCCTGCGACGAGGCGGCTTTTCAGCAGGTCAGGGACCTGCGCATATCGCTGTACGACGCCGCGTCGGCGGACGGCGAGCCGCTCGCCGTCTTCGACGTGCGGGCCGAGACCGGCGAGGAGAGCGCCATCATCTGCGGCGAGCTCTACCGGCGCGGTGAGGGCTGGAAGTTCCGCGCCGTGGGACAGGGCTATCCGAACGGCCTGGTCGGGCTGGCCACCGCGTTCGGCATCTCGGTCGACGAGTCCGAGGCGGCGCAGGACGCGGACCGGGCGGCGGAGCCCGGCGCACCGGACCCGGACGCCACCGCGGCTGTCCCCGCCGCCGGAGCCGGCGCCACCGCGGCTCCCGCGCCCGCTCCGGACGCGCAGGCCACGATCCAGCACCAGCAGCCCGGCTACGGCTACCCCCGGCCCGCGGCGGCGCCCCAGCCCTCCTACGGCTACCCGCAGGCCCAGCCGTCGTACGGATACCCGCAGCCCGCCGCCCAGCCCGCCTACGGCTACCCGCAGCCCGCGGCCGCCGCGGCGCCCGCCGCCGACCCGCACTTCGTGCTGCCCCCGCAGGGCCCGCAGTTCCTCCGGCCCTGAACCGGCACCGCGGCCACCGCTCACGGTGACCACTCAGGCCCGCGTCTTGTAGCCGCGTCCCCACTGCATCCCGAAGCCGTACATCCGGTCCAGCTCCGACTGGAACCCGTACACGAACTTCACCTCGCGCCGCACGACCAGCTCACCCTTGGAGTTGTCCACGGTGAAGACGGCGCACGAGCGGGCCTGCGGGGCGCGCTCGTCCAGCTCGATCTCGATGCGGGGGCCGTTGCCCGGGTAGAGCGTCACCTTGGCGTGCGTACGGTCGAACGCGGGGGTCTGGTCGTAGATGTACACGAAGAACAGCAGCCGCTTGATGGCGTCCCGCTTGTCGAGGTTCACGTAGACCGTCTCGCCCGACGGCGCGCCGAAGCGGTCGTCGCCGCTGAGGCGGACGAACGGCGGCGCGTGCAGGTCCCCGATGAGGTTGCCCAGCGGCTGCACCACACCCTTGGTGCCGTCCGTCAGCTCGTACATGCAGCCGAGGTCCAGGTCGACGTTGACCATGCCCTGCGTGTGGGCCTGCACCACGTCGGGCTGGAACAGCTTCAGCGGGCGCAGCAGCCGGCCGCCCTGCCGCGGCCCGCCCCCGATGTCGGAGGTGCGCATCCGCCACGACAGGTTGACGCGCAGGTTCCCCGACAGAGCGCCCTGCTTCTTCAGCGAGACCGTGGCGTTGCGCCGGGAGAGCAGGATGGAGTTCGTCGCGGAGTTACCCGACTCGAACTGCGCCGCCCGCCCCGGCCACAGGCCGTCCCAGAAGCCCATCCCTACCCCCACACGCCTAGGTACCGCCCGATCCCACCCCTGCCCGCCCCCGCCGTGCTCACACCCCTGCGGGGCGGCCACGGCCCGGCCCGGGACTTCCCGGGAACCGCCGCCGTGGGCCGCCCCGCAGAGAGAGCGTTCCTCAATACCCGCCGTGTCACACCCCGGAAGGGACTTCCGCCTCGGAGTCGGAGCCGCCGTCGCCGCCGGCGGCGGCGATCGCCTTGTTGCGGCGCACGGAGGACCAGAAGGACCAGGCGATGAGCACCACGCCGACGAGGCCGGTGATGATCTCGTTGATCTCGTACTGGATGGTGACGAGCAGGATGACCGACAGGGCGCCGATCGCGTAGTGGGCGCCGTGCTCGAGGTAGACGTAGTCGTCCAGGGTGCCCTGACGGACGAGGTAGACGGTGAGCGAACGGACGTACATGGCGCCGATGCCGAGGCCGAGGGCCATCAGCACGATCTCGTTGGTGATGGCGAAGGCGCCGATGACGCCGTCGAACGAGAAGGAGGCGTCGAGGACCTCGAGGTAGAGGAACATGAAGAACGCGGCCTTGCCGGCGAGGACCACGGCGGAGGGGGACTTGCCCGCCTTCCTGGCCTCTTCCTCGGCCTCGTGCTCGCGTTCCTCCGTCTCCTCGAGCCTGTTCTCGAAGAAGCCGGAGAGGCCGCCGACGACGAGGTACGTGATCAGACCGGCGATGCCCGACAGCAGGACGGTCTCCGCCTTGTCCGCGTGACCGCCACCGTGCTGGTGCGCCTGCGTCGCGAACGTCATGGCCGAGATCAGCAGAACGATCAGCGCGACGCAGACCGACAGCATGTCGACCTTGCCGAGCTTGGCGAGCGGGCGCTCGATCCAGCGCAGCCACTGGATGTCACGGTCCTCGAAGATGAAGTCGAGGAAGATCATGAGGAGGAACATGCCACCGAACGCGGCGATGGACGGGTGGGCGTCCGTCACCAGTTCCTTGTACCGCTCCGGGTCGTTGAAGGAGAGATCGACGGCCTCGATGGGGCCGAGTTTGGCGCTGATGGCCACGATCACGACGGGGAAGACCAGCCGCATACCGAAGACCGCGATGAGCACGCCGACGGTGAGGAAGATCTTCTGCCAGAAGGCACTCATCTTCTTCAGGATCCCGGCGTTGATCACCGCGTTGTCGAAGGACAGCGAGATCTCCAGGATCGACAGGATCGCGACGATGCCGAATGCCTGCCACCCCCCGTAGAACACCGCTGCGACCAGGCCGAGCGCGGTAATCGCGAACGACCAGCCGAAGGTTTTCAGAAGCACTGGCTACCCCATCGTGTAAGTAACGGGTCTCCCCCGGTTGAGTACGGGGCTCCCCCGCGCCGTGCGCGGCTTTACGAAACGTTGACCCCGAAGTCTAGAGCGATGCCCCGGAGTCCCGACGCGTACCCCTGTCCGACCGCCCGGAACTTCCACTCCCCGCCGTACCGGTACAGCTCACCGAAGATCATCGCCGTCTCCGTGGAGGCGTCCTCACTGAGGTCGTACCGTGCGAGCTCCTGACCGTCCGCCTGGTTCACCACGCGGATGAAGGCATTGCTGACCTGGCCGAACGTCTGCCCGCGGTTGTCGGCCTCGTGGATCGAGACCGGGAAGAGGATCTTGTCGCAGTGCTCCGGCACCTGCGGGAGGTCGACGATGATCGACTCGTCGTCGCCTTCACCCTCACCGGTGAGGTTGTCGCCGGTGTGTTCGACGGAGCCGTCGGGGCTGGTGAGGTTGTTGTAGAACACGAACCACTCGTCACCGAGCACCCTGCCCGACTGGCACAGCAGGGCGCTGGCGTCGAGGTCGAAGTCGGCGCCGGTCGTGGACCGCGCGTCCCAGCCGAGCCCGACCAGCACCTGGGTGAGATTGGGTGCGGCTTTGGAGAGGGAGACGTTGCCTCCCTTGGCGAGCGTGACGCCCATGGTGTGTCCTCCCCGATGTGATGGACCTGCGTTCGAGCGTGCGCGCCCGGCGCCGCACGTCGTGCGGCGCCGGGCGCGTGGGATCCGGGGCGGCCGCGCGTCCGGCCGCCCGGCTCCGGGTGACTCAGACGTTGACGCCGAAGTCCTGCGCGATGCCGCGCAGACCCGAGGCGTACCCCTGGCCGATGGCACGGAACTTCCACTCCGCGCCGTTGCGGTACAGCTCGCCGAAGACCATGGCGGTCTCCGTCGAGGCGTCCTCGCTCAGGTCGTAGCGCGCCAGCTCGCTGTTGTCCGCCTGGTTCACCACGCGGATGTACGCGTTGCGCACCTGGCCGAAGCTCTGCTGGCGGCTCTCGGCCTCGTAGATCGAGACCGGGAAGACGATCTTGTCGACGTCGGCCGGGACACCGGCCAGGTTGACCTTGATGACCTCGTCGTCGCCCTCGCCCTCACCGGTGAGGTTGTCACCGGTGTGCTCGACCGAGCCGTCGGGGCTCTTGAGGTTGTTGAAGAAGACGAAATTCCCGTCGCTGCCGACCTTGCCCTCGGCGTTCGTCAGCAGGGCGCTGGCGTCGAGGTCGAAGTCACCACCGGTGGTGGTACGGGCATCCCAGCCCAGACCGACGATGACCGCGGTCAGGTTCGGCGCGGCCTTGGTCAGCGAGACGTTGCCGCCCTTGCTGAGGCTGACTCCCACGAGTCCTCCAAAAGTGTTGAGAGGGCCGGCAGACACCAGCGCCCCCGTCGTGCGTTGGCATCGGATCAACGATCCGATCCTAGTGACCGGTTCCCGGCCAAAACAGGCTTTTGACCGGCTGCCACGGGGAGAACCCCCCGATCCGGCCTCCGGAGTTCCCCGTACGGCGGCCGGGAACCCCCGGCACGGCGGCCGGGGAACCCCCCGGCACCCGCCGGGGAGCGCCCGTACCCCCGCCGGGGTGGCCCGCCTGCGGCCCCCGGGGGCCGCCTGACGGCCGAGCGGGATCCCCGGACGGTCCTGTCCGGACGCCCGGGTCAGAGCGCGTCGAGCGCCTTGATGTAGTCGTTCAGGTCCCGCGCGTCCGGGAGGCCGTTGACCACGCTCCAGCGCACCACGCCCTGCTTGTCGATGACGAAGGTGCCGCGCACCGCGCAGCCCTTCGCCTCGTCGAAGACGCCGTAGGCGCGCGACACCTCGCCGTGCGGCCAGAAGTCCGAGAGCAGCGGGTACTCCAGGCCCTCCTGCTCGGCGAAGACGCGCAGGGTGTGGATCGAGTCGTTGGAGACGGCGAGCAGCTGCGTGTCGTCGTTCTCGAAGCGCGGCAGCTCGTCACGGAGCGCGCAGAGCTCCCCGGTGCAGACGCCGGTGAAGGCGAACGGGTAGAAGAGCAGCACCACGTTCTTGGCGCCCTGGAAGTCGGACAGCTTCACGGTACGGCCGTGGTTGTCCTTCAGCTCGAAGTCCGGAGCCGGTGTGCCTACCTCGATCGCCATGTGAACGCGTCCCTTCGCAAACGTCACCAGTTCCCCGCGCCGGTCCGGCCGGGTGCCACCCACCCTACGCAGCGTCCGCCGGCGGGTTCCCGGAGGTCCGGCCGGGCCGCCTCGGGGACGTGCGGAGGCCCCCGGCGGCAGGTGCCGTCAGGGGCCTTCGGTGATGCGGATCGTTCAGCGCTTGGCCTTGGCCCCCTTGGGGGTGACCAGACGGCTGCCCGTCCAGTCCTTGCCCGCGCTGATGCTCTTGGTCTGGGCGAGACCAGCTGTCTGGGCAGCCTCGTTGATGTCGCTCGGTTCGACGTATCCGTCGCGGCCGGTCTTGGGCGTCAGCAGCCAGACCGCCCCACCGTCCTCGATCAGACCGATGGCATCCACCAGCGCGTCCGTAAGGTCGCCGTCCTCGTCCCGGAACCAGAGCAGGACGACGTCAGCGACGTCGTCGTAGTCCTCGTCGACGAGTTCCTGGCCGATCGTGGCCTCAATGCCCTCACGGAGCTCCTGCTCGACGTCGTCGTCGTAGCCGATCTCCTGGACCACCTGTCCGGGTTCGAACCCCAGCCTTGCGGCCGTGTTGGTCCGTTCCTCCGCGTGGTCCGCGGTCGCGCTCACGGGTTGCCTCCTGATCATGTTTCGGAAAATGCTTCAGCCACGCGCGGGCGCGGGGCGTTGGCCGTAGTCCACACGGGCTCGGCGAATCGCGCAAGTACCCGGCGTACGAGACCGCCTATACGGTGACGTTCCCTGCCACGTCGCCGCAAGCTCCGGCACGTCTCCTGCGGGGTCCGGCACGGCGTCCGAACCCTTTACGTCCTTCCTCAGCTTATGCCGTATCGGTCCGCCATTCGGAGTCGAACAGCCTTTGGGAACACTTGGACGCCTTGGGCGTATGGTTGCGGTTTGGGCCGGTGCGCCGTCGTGCCGACGTCGACCCGCGCCCGTACCGGCAGCTGGAAACCCTGTGGTTACCCCACAGTAGAGATGACGCCGCAGCCCTCGCGGTACACGATGGAGGCGGCGTACAGCAGCCTCCCGGGGGGCAGGCTTCCCGGGATTCAGGCCCGAAGGGCATCACCGACCAGCGAAGGAACAGCGTGGCTTCCGGATCCGATCGCACCCCGATCATCATTGGCGGCCTTCCCAGCCAGGTCCCGGACTTCGACCCGGAAGAGACCCAGGAATGGCTCGACTCCCTCGACGCGGCCGTGGACGAGCGGGGCCGTGAGCGCGCCCGCTACCTGATGCTCCGGCTCATCGAGCGCGCGCGTGAGAAGCGTGTCGCCGTGCCGGAGATGCGCAGCACCGACTACGTGAACACGATCGCCACGAAGGACGAGCCGTTCTTCCCGGGCGACGAGGAGATCGAGCGCAAGATCCTCAACGCCACCCGCTGGAACGCCGCGGTGATGGTCTCGCGCGCCCAGCGGCCCGGGATCGGCGTCGGCGGCCACATCGCCACCTTCGCGTCCTCCGCCTCCTTGTACGACGTGGGCTTCAACCACTTCTTCCGCGGCAAGGACGACGGCCGCGGCGGCGACCAGATCTTCTTCCAGGGGCACGCGTCCCCGGGCATCTACGCCCGCGCCTTCCTGCTGGACCGGTTGAGCGAGGCGCAGCTCGACGGCTTCCGGCAGGAGAAGTCGAAGGCGCCGAACGCCCTGTCCAGCTACCCGCACCCGCGCTCGATGCCGGACTTCTGGGAGTTCCCGACGGTGTCGATGGGCCTCGGCCCGCTCGGCGCGATCTACCAGGCGCGGATGAACCGCTACATGGAAGCGCGCGGTATCGCCGACACCTCCGATTCGCACGTGTGGGCCTACCTGGGCGACGGCGAGATGGACGAGCCGGAGTCGCTCGGCCAGCTCTCCATCGCGGCCCGGGAGGGCCTGGACAACCTCACCTTCGTGGTCAACTGCAACCTGCAGCGCCTCGACGGCCCGGTGCGCGGCAACGGCAAGATCATCCAGGAGCTGGAGTCGCAGTTCCGGGGTGCCGGCTGGAACGTCATCAAGCTGGTCTGGGACCGCACCTGGGACCCGCTGCTCGCCCAGGACCGCACGGGCATCCTGGTGAACAAGCTGAACACCACCCCGGACGGCCAGTTCCAGACGTACGCGACGGAGACGGGCGCGTACATCCGCGAGCACTTCTTCGGCGACGACCCGCGGCTGCGCGACATGGTCAAGGACATGTCCGACCAGCAGATCCTGCACCTGGGGCGCGGCGGCCACGACCACCGCAAGGTGTACGCGGCGTACGCGGCGGCCAAGGCGCACAAGGGCCAGCCGACCGTGATCCTGGCGCAGACGGTCAAGGGCTGGACGCTCGGCCCGAACTTCGAGGGGCGCAACGCGACCCACCAGATGAAGAAGCTGACGGCGGAGGACCTCAAGCGCTTCCGTGACCGGCTGCACCTCCCGATCGCCGACAACCAGCTGGAGGACGGCAACCCGCCGTACTACCACCCGGGCCGCGACTCGGAGGAGATCCAGTACATGCACGACCGGCGCAAGTCTCTGGGCGGTTACGTCCCGACGCGCGTCGTGCGGGCCAAGCCGCTGCCCCTGCCGGACGAGAAGGCGTACGCGACTGCGAAGAAGGGATCCGGCCAGCAGTCGATCGCTACCACCATGGCGTTCGTCCGCGTATTGAAGGACCTCATGCGGGACAAGGAGATCGGCAAGCGGTTCGTGCTGATCGCGCCCGACGAGTACCGCACCTTCGGCATGGACGCGTTCTTCCCGAGTGCGAAGATCTACAATCCGCTGGGTCAGCAGTACGAGTCGGTGGACCGTGAGCTGCTGCTGGCGTACAAGGAGTCGCCCACGGGGCAGATGCTGCACGACGGCATCTCCGAGGCGGGCTGCACGGCCTCGCTGATCGCGGCCGGTTCCGCGTACGCCACGCACGGCGAGCCGCTGATCCCCGTGTACGTCTTCTACTCGATGTTCGGTTTCCAGCGCACCGGTGACCAGTTCTGGCAGATGGCCGACCAGCTGTCGCGCGGTTTCGTGCTGGGCGCGACCGCCGGCCGTACGACGCTGACCGGTGAAGGGCTCCAGCACGCGGACGGCCACTCGCAGCTCCTCGCGTCCACGAACCCGGCGTGCGTCTCCTACGACCCGGCCTTCGGGTACGAGATCGCGCACATCGTCAAGGACGGTCTGCGCCGGATGTACGGCGGGACCCCCGAGGAGAACGAGGACGTCTTCTACTACCTCACGGTCTACAACGAGCCGATCCAGCACCCGGCCGAGCCCGCCGACGTGGACGTCGAGGGCATCCTCAAGGGCGTGTACCGCTACAGCGCCGGTGAGCGGGGCAGCATCCCGGCCCAGATCATGGCCTCCGGCGTGGCCGTCCCGTGGGCGGTCGAGGCGCAGCGCGTCCTCGCCGACGAGTGGGACGTCAGGGCCGACGTCTGGTCGGCGACCTCCTGGAACGAGCTGCGCCGCGAGGCGGTGGACGTCGAGCGGTACAACCTGCTCCACCCGGATGAGGAGGAGCGCGTCCCGTACGTGACGCGCAAGCTCTCCGGCTGCGAGGGTCCCTTCGTGGCCGTGTCGGACTGGATGCGCGCGGTGCCCGACCAGATCGCGCGCTGGGTGCCCGGCGCCTACCAGTCGCTGGGCGCGGACGGCTTCGGCTTCGCCGACACCCGGGGCGCGGCCCGCCGCTTCTTCCACATCGACGCGCAGTCGATCGTGCTCGCGGTGCTCACGGAACTGGCCAAGGAGGGCAAGGTCGACCGTTCGGTGCTGAAGACGGCCGTCGACCGGTACGCGCTCCTGGACGTGGCGGCGGCCGACCCGGGTCCGGCCGGGGGCGACGCGTAACGGCGCGGTTCCCACGAGAAGGGCGGCGGGCCCCGGCGGTCCCGCCGCCCTTCGGCGTGTCCCGGGCGCTCAGCTCTCCCAGATCTTGAAGGCCCGCACCGTGTAGGGCGACCGCGGCACCCAGGTGCCGCCACCAGGGTAGGTCTCGAACTCGCCGGTCTCGGCGCACTCGGCCGACTGGTAGGTGGTGACGGGCCGGCCGGTGCGGTTGACGAGTGCCTGTGCGGTGGTGCCGGCGGCGAGCGGCACGCAGCTCTCGATGTCGACGGTGGACAGCTCGTGGGTCTGTGCGGCTCCCCCGAAGTCCGGCTTCGCCCACAGGCAGAGCTGCCCGGACCCGCACGGGGCGAGGCCCGCGGGAGCGGTGCGCGGCGCGCTGCGGGAGTGCTCCTGCCCGTCGCCGGGACCGTGGTGCGCTCCGGACGCGGATCCGGCGAGGACGGTGGACGGGACGAGTGCGGTGGCCGCCAGGGTGACGGCGAGAACGGTCGTGCGCATGGTGGATCAACCCCCGTGGTCGAGCGAGCCGGACGACTCGCGATGACCGCACTCTGACCTGCCCGGACAGGCACCGGGAAGGGGGCGGGCGGCGGACCACCCTGATAGGCGACAGCCCCGCCGGACCGGTCCGGCGGGGCTGTCGTACGCGCTGTGTTGACGTCGGCCACTCGCAGTGCGCCCGGGTACGCGCCCGGCGTGCGCCTGGAAGGCCGGGAGGTCAGATGTGGCCTGCCCCCATGCCGGCCTCGGCGTTCACGCCGCGCTTGGTGAGCATGGCGACCAGGGCCGCGACCACCGCGACGATTCCGGCGACCATGAACGCGGAGCTCATCCCCGACACGAACGTGTCATGGGCGACGCCCGCGATCTTCGCCGCGACCTCCGGCGGCGTACCGGGGGCCACCGGCGGCATACCGACCTCGATGGCCGAGGACGCCTGCTCCAGCTGTGCCGCGTCCACCGGGGGGAGCTCCGCGGCCTTCCAGTTGCCGTCGAGCTTCGCGTCGACCTGGGCGGCCATGACGGCGCCGAGGACGGCCGTGCCGAGGCTGCCGCCGACCTGCATGGCGGCCTGCTGGAGCCCGCCCGCGACACCGGAGAGTTCCATCGGGGCGTTGCCCACGATGACCTCGGTGGCGCCGACCATGACGGGTGCGAGGCCGAAGCCGAGCAGCGCGAACCAGAGCGACATCGTGAGCGTGCCCGTGCCGATGGTCAGCTGCGACATGCCGAACATGGCGACGGCCACGGACACCATGCCGCCGACGAGCGGCAGCCGGGGACCGAACCTGGTGATCGCGGCGCCGGCGAGCGGCGAGCCGACGATCATCATGCCGGTGAGCGGCAGCAGGTGCAGGCCGCTGTCGACCGGGCTCATGCCGTGGACGTTCTGCAGGTAGAAGGTGACGAAGAACAGGCCGCCCATGAAGGCGAAGGCCATCAGCACCATCAGGACCACACCGGCCGAGAGCGGCACCGAGCGGAACATGGCCAGCGGGATCAGCGGTTCGCGGACGTTCTTCTGGGAGAGCGCGAACACGAAGAACAGGACCACGGCGGCGCCGAGGAAGCCGAGGGTCTTCGGGTCGCCCCAGCCCCACTCGGAACCCTTGATCAGCGACCAGATCAGGCAGAACATCGCCTGGGACAGCAGCACGATGCCGCCGATGTCGAACGACCTGGGCGCGTTCTCCGCGCGGTGGTCCCTGAGGATCACCAGGCCGAAGACGAGCGCGACCACGCCGACCGGCACGTTGATGAAGAAGACGGACTGCCAGCTGACGTGCTCCACGAGCACGCCGCCCAGGATGGGGCCGCCGGCGGTCGACGCGCCGATCACCATGCCCCAGATGCCGATGGCCATGTTCAGCTTCTCGGCGGGGAAGGTGGCGCGCAGCAGACCGAGCGCCGCGGGCATCAGGAGCGCGCCGAAGAGGCCCTGCAGCACGCGGAAGACGATCACCAGGGTCACGCTGTCGGAGAGGCCGATGGCCGCCGACGCGGCGGCGAAGCCCGCGATGCCCACCAGGAAGGTCTGGCGGTGACCGAAGCGGTCACCGAGCTTGCCGGCCGTGATCAGGGAGACCGCGAGGGCCAGCATGTAGCCGTTGGTTATCCACTGGACGTCGGCGAGTGACGCCTTGAGGTCCTGCTGGATGGCGGGGTTGGCGATGGCGACGATCGTGCCGTCGAGCGCCACCATCATGACGCCGATGGCGACGGCGAACAGCGTCAGCCAGGGGTGGCCGCGCAACCCCTTCGCCGGAGCGGGAACAGGGGTGTCTTCGGGCTCCCGCGACGCCTTCTCGACAGTGGTCTGACTAGTCATGCGCAGGAGGCTAATGTCAGCCACTGACAGTTGACAAACCATTTCACATGACAGTAACTGTCGCGTAGCTCACAGGTAGGCTGAGCCGGTCGAAGCGGAAGAAAGGGGTCCGGTACGTGACGCGCAGGCAGACGTCCGGGGAGCTCACGACCGGGACTCCAGCCGGCCTGCGTGAGCGCAGGAAGCAGCGCACACGTGAGGCCCTTCTGCACGCCGCGCTCCGGCTCTTCGCCGCCCAGGGCTACGAGCGGACCACGGTCGACGAGATCGCCGAGGCGGTCGAGGTGTCCCAGCGCACCTTCTTCCGCTACTTCGCGAACAAGGAGGCCGTCGCCTTCGCCGTGCAGGAGGCGGTGGAGGCGCGCTTCCTGACGGAGCTGCGTCAGCGCCCCGCCGAGGAGGCGCCTTTCCAGGCACTGCGGCGGGCCGCGCTGAACGCCTGGGCGGGAGCCACCGAGGCCGTCGAGGGCGACGTCACGGACGAACTCCACATGAGCACCTACCGCATGATCGAATCGACGCCCGCGCTGCTCGCCGCGCACCTGCGCCGCAGTGTCGACCTCGAGGTCCAGGCCGCCCGGCTGATCGCGGAGCGTGAAGGGCTGGATCCGGAGACCGATCCGCGCCCGCGGGTGGCCGTCGCCGCGTTCTCCGGCGTGATGCGGATGACCGGACAGCTCTGGGGCCGACGGCAGGACGCCGGGGCCGACGCTCTGCGCCAGTTGGCCGAACACCACCTTGACCAGCTCGGACCTGCGTTGTCGGGCAGCTGGCGCACCGCTTAGACGGGCCGTACGACTGTGCCGTACGCCTCACGGCGTCACCATGGCCGAACTCACAGGGACCCGGCCCCCGTCCGGCACCGCGCCGCACCCGGGGGTCGGACCGGGGCGCCGGGACAGCTCACCGTAGGGACGACCCTCACACGGAGTGAGGGACGAGAGGTGGATTTCCCGTGCTCGGGTGATCTGCGTCACCCGTGCGACGGCCGCTCCCGGACGTCTCCTAGGGTGGTGCGCAGTGACTTCCTTCGACTCCTCCCCCACGATCACCGCCTGGCGGGCCCTGCTCGCCGTCGCGGTCGTGTTCGTGATGCTGGCGACCACCGGGTGGACCGCCGTGCGTCACCAGCACGCGGCCGGGCCGCGCGACTCCGCCCTCGCCTCCTGGGCGAGGGACCGGATAGCCGGTCACGCGCTTCCGGACGCCGGCGCGCCGCCCTACCGCCTCGCCCACTTCTTCGCGACGCTCACGGCGGGCCGGCAGGTGGCGCTCGCCGACAAGCACCCGCTGGTGGTGGGCAACATGGACGGCGCGCCCGTCACCCTGCGGTACCGGGCCAACCGCGAGGCGCTGGTGCGGGCGGAGGCCGACGAGCTGAGGCGCGCGCGGGACCCGGGACTCTCCCCGGACGGCCGCGACCAGGCCCTGCGGCGGGTGGAGTGCTTCAGGTCGCTGCTCGCGGGCGACCGGCAGATCCTGTCCTTCGACCCGGCCGGCCGTGGCAGGGCGGCCCCGCGGCACCCACCGCGCCCGCAGCGCCGGCGCCGGCGGCGCCGGACACCTTCTTCTTCTTGCCGCTCTTGGCCCCGGTGATCGTGGGCAGCGCCATGACCTGGGTACGGTCGGCCGGCGGCTCGGCAGGGCGCTCGGGCGCGTTGATCACGGCGTTCAGCAGCACGCGGGCCCCCGCGTCGTCCAGCCGCTGCTCGGGATCCCGGACCAGCAGGCCGTAGATGACCTCCTCGAGCGGGCCGGCGTTCTTCGGCGGATCGACCGGCTCCGTCATCACGGCGGTCAGCGTGGCGATGGCCGAGCCCTTGTCGTACGGCGGGCAGCCCTCCACACTCGCGTACAGCAGTCCGCCGAGTGACCACAGGTCCGCGGGCGGCCCCGGCTTGTGCCCGCGGGCCCGCTCCGGCGAGATGTACGAGGGCGCGCCGACGAGCATGCCCGTGGAGGTGACCGAGGGGTCGCCCTCCACCTGCGCGATGCCGAAGTCGGTCAGGACGACCCGGCCGTCCTCGGAGATCAGTACGTTGGACGGCTTGACGTCACGGTGCAGGATCCCCTCGCGGTGCGCCGAGCGCAGCACGTCGAGAACGGCCAGCCCGACCTCCGCCGCACGCCTCGGCGTCAGCGTGCCGTCCTCGCGGATGACCTCGGCGAGGGACTTGCCCTCGACGAGCTCCATGACGATCCACGGCCGGTCGTCCTCGTCGACCACGTCGTAGACCGTCACCGCGCTGTTGTTGCGGATCTTCGCGATCGCCTTCGCCTCACGCAGTGTGCGTGTGATCAGCCGACGCTTCTCGTCATCGTCGATGGCCGAGGGGAACCGCAGTTCCTTGACCGCGACCGTGCGGCCCAGCGTCTCGTCGGCAGCGCGCCAGACCGTGCCCATGCCGCCCCGGCCGAGCACCTCCCCGAGTCGGTACCGCCCCGCGAGGAGGCGTCCGTCCTTGTCCCGTTGGGGCTCCCGTGCCTGCTCCGCCTCCGACATGCGTCCCCTCTGCGATCAACCCGCCCTGGCAGAGCGTTCATTGTCCCTCACCCCGGGACCGGTCGTGGTCCGGGGTCCGCGGTCGGCCGTGATGCGGCCGGAGGAGGGAGTCCGTCACCGTGCCCGCCCCCACCCGCTCAGCGGCTCCTCACCGGGCCCGCTCCGCTCGCCCCGGATGCGGTGAGCCTGCCCAGCGAACCACACCGCACCCCCGCATCGTCCTCCCTGACCCGGCTCGCCGTCGAGGGTGGGGTCCCTCTGCCGCCCTGTCGGACCGTCACGAATCACCGCTCCCGCTCGCGGTCCGGCGCGCATCGGCGCTGCCCCGAACCGGCCGGGACGACCGCGCGGAGCAGCGCGGACGGCGTCGGTGACGGGGTGGTGACGGGGGCGGCCCAAGCGCTCAACTCGCCCACGAGGCGGGCCACGACCGCCGGACCACGCCGACGGCGACGGCGACGGCCACGACGGCACCGGCCGTGGACGTGGCCGGGACAACGACGGGGCCCACGGCCTGTCATGCCCGGACACGCCCGCCCGGCCATAGAACCCACGGCACCTGACGCCCCGGAACACGGACGGCACGACCACCGCCCCACGGCTCCCGCCCGCCCCGGCCGGCACCGGAGCTCCCGCACCCGGACCCCCGGTGCCGG
>NZ_JBEXWB010000087.1:0-19327 GCF_040629645.1 Streptomyces sp. NPDC005899
TCGAGGAAGACGTCCGCCGTGTGCGAGGCACGCAACCCCAGCTTCTTGACGGCCCGGCCCGCGGTCAGCCCGCGCGTGCCGGGCGGCACGACGAAGGCCGCCTGGCCGCGCGCGCCGAGCGCCGGGTCGACCGAGGCCACGACCACGTGGACCGCGGCGATCCCGCCGTTGGTGATCCATGCCTTCTGCCCGTTGAGGACCCATTCGTCCTTGGCCTCGTCGTAGCGGGCCCTGGTGGTCATCGCGGAGACGTCGGACCCGGCCTGCGGTTCGGTGACGCAGAAGGCCGCGACCTTCGGCTCCGTCTCGTCGCCGTAGCACTGCGGGACCCATTCGGCGAGCTGGTCGGGGGTGCCGGAGGCGAAGATCCCGGCGACCGCGAGCGAGGTGCCGAAGAGCGCCATGCCGATACCGGCGTCGCCCCAGAACAGTTCCTCGTTGGCGATCTGGAGGGACAGCCCGCTGGGATCGCCGTACATGTCGGCCAGCGACTCGAAGCCGTAGAGGCCGATCCGGGCCGCCTCCTGGATGACGGGCCAGGGCGTCTCTTCCCGGGCGTCCCACTCGGCCGCCGCGGGCCGTACGACCTGGGCGGCGAAACCGTGCACCCAGTCGCGCAGATCCCGCTGCTCCTCGGAGAGGGCGAGGGAGAAGTGGCTCACGGGCTCAGGCCTTCGGGATGTCGAAGTAGCGGGTGAGCCCGGAGGCGAGGCCGACGTCACCGGCCACCTTGAGTTTGCGCGTCATGAACATCGTCACGGGGTTCGCGTTGCCCGACACCAGTCTGAGGAACTGCGCGTCGCCCATCACCAGGGTCGTGCGGGGGTCGGCCTCCGAGCGGCCCTCCCGCACCGTGCAGGTCCCGTCGGCTATCGAGGTCTCGTACACCAGCTCGCTCCCACCGGTGATCCTCCAGCGGATCAGGGCCCGCAGGGGGCCTGCCGCCTCGGGGCGGAACTGCTGCCGCATCCGGCCGAAGACCTCGCCCAGGATCCGGGTGCGCAGCTCTCCGCGCATCACGTCGCCGAGCTGCTCGGTGGACAGGCCCTTGACGATCCGCGCGAACTCCTGGGGGGAGACGGCGGCGAAGTCGAGTCCGGACAGGTCGTCCGCGAGGTTGCCGGGGGCGTCGTCGGGCACGGAGGCACTCCTTACTCCAGGGTCAACTTACTTCGGAGTAAGGTAGAGGCGCCGCCGCGTCCGCGCAAGCGTCACCACGCCCCGCCGGGGCGCACCGCCAGCCGGGGGTGATGAGCGGCGAGCACCTTGTTGGCCCGCGCCAGCTCGGACAGGGCCTGCTCGCGGTCGGCCTGGTCCTCCACGCAGAGCCGCGGGCCGCGGAACCTGCGCACCTCGCGGGCGGCGCAGTCGGCGTCGAACTCCGCCTCCAGGATGTGCGGCGGGATGCAGGACCCGATCAGCGCCGCGACCCGGTCCGGGATCGGCACGGGGACGAGCAGGTGCGAGGCGGTCATGTGGTTCCCTCTCGGATGGTCGGCCAGGAGGTGGTGCTCCGCGATGGCCGGTGGGCCACTGCTCCTCCATGTCTACGGGACGCAGTTCCGGGTTTCTCGGTGAGAACGTCTCCGTGTCGCAACCGTTTGGGACTGACCGTCTATTTCGCGTTACTCGAAGGTAAGTTGCTTACCGGACCGGGTTGTGATGTCACATCAGGTGCGCCCGCGGGGGGGTGCGCGTACGCAGACGCAGCGCGCGCAGGACCGCTTCCGTGGCGAACCGGTCCTCCGGATCGGTCAGTTGCCTGCCGAAGATGGCCTCCAGGCCGCGCATGCGGTAGCGGACGGTCTGGGGATGCACGTCCAGCAGTTCACCCATCTGTGCGGCCGTGCCCCGGGTGTCGAGCCAGACGCGCAGGGTGTCCAGCAGCCGCTCCCTCCGGGTCGCGCTGATCCCGGAGACCGGTGCGAGTTCACGCTCGGCGAGATGGTCCAGGAGGGCGGGGTCGCTGAGGAGCCACAGGGTGACGAGGTGGTCCTCGCACCGGACGAGGGGCAGGTCGTCGATGACCCCCGCGTCGATGAGCTCGACGGCGCGGCGGGCCCAGCGCACCGAGTCCGAGGCGTCGGCGGTGGGTACGGTCAGCCCGATCACGGCCCGTGTGCCGGTCAGGGCGCGGTCGAGCACCTCCTGCCGCGCCTCGTCGACGGGGCCGGGGAGCAGCAGGTGCGGCTGGGGGTCCCCCAGATCGACCAGGGCGTCCGGCGGGAGGTCGGCGGGGTCCACGCCGACCGGGGTGCGGACGGCGACCAGGGTGACGGTCTCCGGCAGCGCCCAGCCGGTCTGCTCGCACAGCTCGGCTATGGCGGTGCGGGGCACCGGCCGGCCGGCGAGGATCAGGTGGAGCAGCCGGCGGCGCATGGACTCGCTCTGCTGGTCGGACCGGGCCTGGACCTCGAGATAGCCCTCGCGGGACAGGGACTCCAGCTCGTCGACATAGGCGAACAGCGCGTCGGCGAAGCTGAGCATCAGGGTCGGTGAGAAATGGTGGCTCCGCCCCACCTTCTTCGCGCGCCTCAGCGCGATTCGCGCGCCCAGCCGGTACGCACCCTGGAGGGCGTCCATGCCGCGCCCCTCGTACGCCTCGAACCGCCCGAATCTTCGGCACATGTCGTCGCGTAACACGGTCGGGGTCGACGGCTCGGCCACCAGGTCGACGAACGAGGAAAGGCTCTGCTCTACGCCGAGCCGAATGGACTGGCCGTTGGGGCCGTTCAGCAGGCGCGCGTACTCGGGATACGCGCGCGTCACTTCCATACCTATCTCTTTGATCAGGCTCGGCAGTTCCGGGCGCATGATCGCGGCGAATTCCTGGGGGAGGGGCCCCAGCGGGTCGCCGGTGTCCAGCGGCTGTATGAGTCTCGGCATGACCGTCCCCTTGCTCTCCGGTGCCCGGTGTGGGTGAGGCAGTTGGGGGAAAGCGCTCCCACGGACCGACAGGTGTATACCAACTTCGGCGCCGAAGATAGACCAAGCCGGACGAGGTGCCCACCGGTCGGACAAGATCGAACTGCAAGGGGCACACAACTCGGCCCGGTTATGGGGCTTCCGTGCAGGTCGGGCGCGAATGCTCACTTCCGGACAATCTTTTCGGCCGCGTGTCCGACCCGGGCCTGCCGGTAACCCAGGGTAACGGGGGCAAGTGCGACAGGCGGCTCCGGGGCGGCCGCCCGGCCCTCTTGGCACATTCCGTCATCGTGATCACGGTAAGGCCCCGGGAAGGCGTCCGCCGGCGGCTTCCGTGCGCACCCCCTGACAAAAAGACCGGTGCGCCTGCTCAGATCAGGATCAAAAATCCGGGACCGGAAAGATCTTCGGGCGACGGGATTGTGTCGCTGTGTTTCCCGCGAGTAACATCACGCCTCGTCGAATTCGGACAGGAAATCCGCCCGAATACCGTGCTCGGCGAATCCGTGTTCGGCGCCACTCACGACGTACCGCACACATCGAGCCGTCAGCGCATGCCATCCCTCGCGCCGTGACGTGACGATGAGCCATTCAATTCCGTGCTTCTGTGCCGCCTTTCCGGTGGCAGTCAAGAGGGGACCACATGAGATCCGTTTCGAACAGGACGCGCATCGGGACGCTGGCGGCCATTACCGCTTTCGGCGCGTTGTTCTCGACCGGCACGGCGACAGCGGCGACACAGTTGCAGGGCCACTGGGCACCGCACGACCGCTGTCCGGTGGACGCTCCGGCCATGCTCGCGGCGGACGGGGTCGACAGCGTGGCCACGTGCATCTCCTCGCGGTCCGCAAGCGGCTCCATCAAGCTCGGGAACACGGTCGTCACCACCGGCGACACCGACCTGCAACTCGGCGTGCTCCAGCGGAGCGACGGCACGACGAGCCTGGTCGCCCCCGCCGAGGGTGCGCTGGTCGCCGATTCCGCCGAGGTCCCGGGCGGCCTGCTCGGCCTGATGTGCCCGAGCGGCGTGCCGGTCGTCTCGGCCATCTGCAGGCAGATCACCAGCGTCGAGCTCAACCGCATCACGGCCACCATCGAACCGGCCGGCGCTCCCCGCGACTTCAACATGGCGGCGGCTTTCACCACCGACGTGCCGATCCTCACCCTGCCGGTCCGGATCCATCTGAGGAACCCGCTCCTCGGCGACAAGTGCTACATCGGCACCACCTCCAAGCCCGTGCTCCTCCGGCCGAAGAACGCGACGGCGCCCGCGCTCTCGCTGCAGCGGTTCGCGGGCAACGGGGTCCCGGACGACGAGAACGGCGTCATGGGCCGGTACACCTTCGAGGACGCCGACCAGGCCGACACCACGTTCGCCGTACCGGGCGCCAGCGGCTGCGGAGCCGGACTCCTGGACTGGGCCGTGAACCTCAAGACGGGGCTGCCCTCGGCCGCGGGCAAGAACAACCTCACCCTCGACTCCACGTCGACGTACTTCGCCAGCCCGTACGCCCCTTCGGACCACGCGCCGAACGAGGGCAAGGCGCTGGCGGGCTTCTGGCACTCCGCCGCACAGTGACGACCGGGCCGGGACGGGACTGAGAACTCCACGTCCGCGACCGCCGATTCCTCCGGGGAGCGGTGGCGAGGACGTGGCGCGGTACGGCAATTCCCCCGTCCGGTCCGGGCTCCGCGCCGGTACGGCGAATTGACGGAAACGAGCACGCGAGTGCCACGACGGATCAGCGCCACCTCACTTCTGCAAGGCGAAGCCGCCCGTTCCGGGCGGTCCGCCGGCTCCACGAATCCGTACCGATCCGGCGGCCTCGTCCGCGAGCGCCGACCGGACGGTCACATCCCCGACGGAAACAGGAGAAACACATGTTCAAGAAGGCTGGCATACTCACAGCGGTCGGCGCCGCGGCCGCGGCGGTCGCCCTGGCCGCGCCGTCCGCCGTCGCCGGTCCCACCGCCGCCTGGACCGTCACGCCGACCGGCAACTTCACCGGCACGGCCGGCGTGACGACGCTGACGGACAACATCGGCAACGCCATCAAGTGCACGACCGCGTCGGCGTCCGGCAACGCCCCCACCTCGCCCACCGCGGGACCGCAGCTCGCCTCGATCACGGCGGCGGCGTTCAACGCGCCCTGCACCGGGCCGTTCAGCAGTACGTGGACGATCACCAGCACGGTGCCGTGGAAGCTCAACGGCACCTCGTACGCGACCGGCGGGACCAACGGCACGGGCGTGACCACCGGCAACATCAGCACCATCTCCGCCACGGTCACCGGCTCCAGCGTGCTCGGCGCCTGTACCTTCAAGGTGACCGGGTCGGTCAACGCCAAGTACAACAACCCGTCCACCGGCGGGTCCAACGGCACACTCGACGTGGCCCCGGCCGCGACGAGCCCGCTGCTGCTCACCATCGGCAGCAAGGTCGGCCCCGGATGCGGCATCGTCGGGTCCACGGCGACCTTCAAGGGCGTGTACACGATCAAGCACACCTCCGGCGTCTCCCCGGTCATCAAGTACAGCTGACGCCGGGACCGGTAGTACCTATCGCCGGCGGACGGCCCGGTCGCCTTCGGGCGGCCGGGCCGTCCGCCCCCCGCCTCCACTCGTCGGTCGACAGTTTCCCGCAGGGGACTTGTCACCGACTGCCAACAGTCACCGGTCCACGAGGCCGTGGGGGGACGCCGCTTCGACGCACGCTTCCCAAGGGGTGGGGCCGCGCGTACCGTACCGCCGAGTAGGCCGGCCGGCGCGTCCCGGGGGAGCGGACGGTCCGGTCCCTGCCCGACGCCGCATCCCGAAGGGTACGAACACATGGCAGCCCGAGTGCGTCGGACGACGCGTCACTCCTCGAGAGTCGCCGCAGGCAGCCTGCTGATCGCTGTCGCGACCTTCCTCCCCGGCCCGGAATCGGCGGCGGACGTACCGCGGCGCGAGGTGCCGGTCGACTACACCTGCCGGTTCCTCTCCGGTGCGTACCCGATGACCGTCGTCCTCACCGGCACCATCCCGGCCGACGGGACGGCGGGCCGGCCGCTGGAGCCGCGGGACATCGCCCTCACCACGGACCTGCCGGCGCCCGTCGTGGCCGAACTCGCCGGCCTCGGCGCCGCGTCCGTCTCCGCGCGGGCGGACCTCACGGTGGTGCACGCCCAGGGCGACGAGAGGGCCACGGCCGACTGGGCGGGCCTCTCCGCGCCCGCGCGGGACGTCGTCGGCCAGGGCGGAGTGACACTCACCGCGTCCGGCCCGGTACCCGCGGCCACGTTCGGCGCGGCGGGCAGGGCCACACTCTCCGCCTCGGACCTGACCCTCTCCCTCAGTCCCGTCCGGGCGGACGGGACCCCGGTCGAGCCGCCCGTGATCGAGGTCGGGTGCGGGCTCACGGAAGCGTCCGGCGGCACACTGGCCACCGTGGCCATCGCAGGGGCGGAGGGGGCCGAGGGGACGGATGAGGCGGACCCGGAGCCGGGAAGGCCCGAGGAGCCCGCGGAGCCCGGGGGGACCCGGGACCCGGGGGAGGCCCTCCCGGGCGCGCCGCGGATCCAGGGAGAGCTTCCCGTCGGCGTCAAGGAGCGGTGGGAGGCGGCGCGGCGGCGGACCGAGGCCCTGGCGGACGGCCCCGAGCCGTGCCCGTTCCCCCCGATCCCGCTGCCCACCCCGGCGGACACCTACGTGGCCGGCTACACCAACGTCAGGAAGATGGACGCTGCGGCCCTGCTGGGGCCGGCGCACCTGAACGTCACGCTGATGAAGGAGTACATCCCGGACCCGTGCACCAGCACCTTCAAGGTGCTGAGCGAGGCGCAGTTCGAGTACGAGGGGCGCCGTCAGCTCCCCCCGGCCAAGGGCACCTTCCTCACCTACGGCTTCATGCCGACCACGGCGACGATGGAGCTGGTGCAGGTCGGCGGGCCGGCGCGGATCGAATCGGTCAGCGTGACCAGCGACCCGACCATGCCGGAGTACACCACGGTCACGGCGGAGTTCGACCTCCGGATCCGCGACGTCGAGGTCAACGGCGTCCCCCTCGACGTGGGGACCGGCTGCCACACCGTCGAGCCGGTGAAGCAGACCCTGCACGCGTTCGGCACCGGTAACCCGCCGTCGGGATACACCGTCAACCGCGGAGGGTCCATGGACGGGGAGACCTACGTACCGGCGTTCACGGGCTGCGGCACCGACGAGGACGTGTCCGCCCTGCTGACCTCGTCCGTCTCGGGCGGCGGGAACTACATAAAGATCACCCAGGCACCGCTGTGCGTCCTCAACGACACCGCCAGCGTCGACTGCCCGGCCAGGAAGCCGAAGCCCGAGCGCTGACGGCCGCGCACCGGCCGGCGGACCCCCTTCCTCGCGTGAGGGGGTGCCGCCGGCCTTTTCCGTTTTCCGGAGTTCCCCAGGCTCCCCCCATGGCCGGGGTCTTCCGGTCCGATGACAAAGACGGCCCCTACGGTGGTGCGCCGGTGTCCGTGAACACTCACCCACGGACAATTTCCGCGCGTTCCGTGCTCACCTCCGTACACATACCTCCGGTGCGGCGGATGTCCTCGCGGAATTCTTCGTGAGCGGTATTGCGCAGCCAGGTTACTCACCCGTAGCGTCCCGGTTGGGCGGACCGGGAACGTGTTCCCGCCCGCTTGTCCGACGCACGACGGGTCCTGGTCGCGCCCCACCTGACCAGGATTCACCCGGGAGTTCCCGCGCGGTGACGCCCCCACCCGGGGCGGAGTCGCCCCACTTCCGGGGGCCCCGCGGTCCGGCCCTCCCCGGGCTGTGGGACCCCGGCGCACACGGAAGGCTTACGCAGATTCCGACAAGGTCGCGGCCGGGACTTGTCACTCGGTGACAAGTGGCCCGCCCGAAGATCGAAGTCCGGCGATTTCCGCTGTTCAACGGCTTGTCCTGGCGGTTTCGGCGGACATAGCGTGCGCCTCCCGGTGCACGTGTGACGAGTCGCCCTTGCATTCACCCGGAGCCGGAGCGCGGACAGATGACGTCTTTCACCCCTTCGAAGGAGGGCCGATGGGAATCGAAGTAGTCGTCGAGGGCCTCACGAAGTCCTTCGGCAAGCAGAACATCTGGCAGGACGTGAGCCTCACGCTGCCCGCCGGTGAGGTGAGTGTCATGCTCGGTCCCTCCGGCACCGGGAAGACGGTGTTCCTGAAATCCATCATCGGCCTCCTGAAACCGGAAAAGGGCCGCGTCCTCATCAACGGCGTCGACATGGTCAACAGCCCCGAGCGGGAGATCATGGAAACCCGCAAACTCTTCGGGCTCATGTTCCAGGACGGCGCCCTCTTCGGTTCGATGTCCCTCTTCGACAACATCGCCTTCCCGTTGCGTGAACACACCCGCAAGAAGGAATCCGAGATACGGCGCATCGTCATGGAACGCATCGACATCGTCGGCCTGCTCGGTGCCGAGGAGAAACTACCCGGCGAAATATCGGGCGGAATGCGCAAGCGGGCTGGCCTCGCCCGCGCCCTCGTCCTCGACCCGCAGATCATCCTCTGCGACGAGCCGGACTCCGGGCTCGACCCGGTCCGCACCGCCTACCTCTCGCAGCTGCTCATCGACCTGAACGCGCAGATCGACGCGACGATGCTCATCGTCACCCACAACCTCGACATCGCGGCCACCGTCCCCGACAACATGGGGATGCTCTTCTGCCGCAACCTCGTCACCTTCGGGCCTCGCGAGGTGCTGCTCACCAGTGACACCCCCGTCGTCGCCCAGTTCCTCGCGGGACGCCGGGAAGGGCCCATCGGCATGTCCGAGGAGAAGGACGCGGCCACCCTCGCCGCCGAACGGACGACCGGCGACGGCCACGCGGCCGGCCCCCGCGCGGTCGTGCCGCAGCTGGAGCCCTCACCCGGGCTGCCCGTGCGTCAGGGGGCCCTGCGCCGCCGGGAACGGGTGCTGTCCATGATGGGCCAGCTGCCGGAGGCCGCCCGTACGGCCATCATGGACAGCTACACGCCGACCCTGGGCGGTGGGCGCCGGTGACGGCCCCCCTGCCGGTGCGGCCCCCCGGGCCGCCCGCCCCCGGGCCCGCCCCCGCCGAGCGGGCCCCCGGGCGGGCAGCACCGTCGAGACTGCTGGCCCCACTGCGCCAGACCGGGCACCTGTTCGCACTGGCCCTGACGGTCGCCCGGGCCGTGTTCCGCAGGCCGTTCCAGGTGCGGGAGTTCGTCGAGCAGTTCTGGTTCGTCGCCAGCGTCACCATCCTGCCCGCCGCCCTCGTCTCCATCCCGTTCGGCGCCGTCATCGCCCTCCAGGTCGGCTCCCTCACCGAGCAGCTCGGCGCCCAGTCGTTCACCGGCGGCGCCAGCGTCCTCGCCGTCATCCAGCAGGCCAGCCCGCTCATCGTGGCCCTGCTGATCGCCGGCGCGGCCGGCTCCGCCATCTGCGCCGACCTCGGCTCACGCAAGATCCGTGAGGAGCTCGACGCCATGGAGGTCATGGGCGTCTCGCCCGTCCAGCGCCTGGTCGTCCCGCGGGTGCTGGCCACCATGTCCGTCGCGGTCCTGCTCAACGGCCTGGTCTCCGTCGTCGGCACGCTCGGCGGCTACTTCTTCAACGTGATCATGCAGGACGGGACGCCCGGCGCCTACCTCGCGAGCTTCTCCGCCCTCGCCCAGCTGCCCGACCTGTACGTCGGCGAACTCAAGGCGCTCGTCTTCGGGTTCATCGCGGGCATCGTCGCCGCCTACCGGGGACTGAACCCCCGCGGCGGCCCGAAGGGCGTCGGCGACGCGGTCAACCAGTCCGTCGTCATCACCTTCATGCTCCTGTTCGCCGTCAACATGGTCCTCACGGCGATCTACCTCCAGATCGTCCCCCCGAAGGGGGGCTGAGCGATGTCGATGCTCGGCTGGCTGGACCGCTCCGGCGAACAGCTCACCTTCTACGTACGTGCCCTGATCTGGATCCCCAGGACCCTGCGCCGCTACCTGAGGGAGGTGCAACGACTGCTCGCGGAGGTCGCGTTCGGCAGCGGCGGCCTCGGGGTCATCGGCGGAACCATCGGCGTGATGATCGCGATGACGCTCGCCACCGGCTCGGTCGTGGGCCTCCAGGGCTACGCGGCCCTCGACCAGATAGGCACCTCCGCCTTCACCGGCTTCGTGTCCGCCTACTTCAACACCCGCGAGATCGCCCCGCTCGTCGCCGGGCTCGCCCTCTCCGCGACCGTCGGGGCCGGCTTCACCGCCCAGCTCGGCGCGATGCGGATCAACGAGGAGGTCGACGCACTCGAGGCGATGGGCGTGCGGTCCATGCCCTACCTGGTCACCACCCGCATCATCGCCGGTGTCGTCGCGATCGTCCCGCTCTACGCGGTCGGGCTGCTCTCGTCCTACGTCGCCTCCCGCTACATCACCGTCCTGTTCAACGGCCAGTCGGCGGGCACCTACGACCACTACTTCAATCTCTTCCTCTCCCCGGACGACGTGCTGCTGTCGGTCCTGAAGGTGCTGATCTTCAGCGTGCTGGTGATCCTCGCCCACTGCTACTACGGCTTCCACGCCACCGGCGGCCCCGCCGGGGTCGGCGTGGCCGTGGGCCGGTCGGTGCGCAACGCCATCGTGCTCATCAGCGTCACCGACTTCTTCCTGTCGCTGGCCATCTGGGGCGCGACGACCACGGTGAAGGTGGCGGGCTGATGTTCACCTCGACAGCGCGGACGGTGCGCCGCAGGCTCGCCGGCGTGGCCTTCGTCCTCGTCCCCGCCGTGCTCGTGTGGGTGTCGGTCTCGGTGTACCGGAAGGACTTCACCGAGGACGCCACCGTGACCGTGCGCACGGGGAGCGTGGGCAACGAGATGCACGACAACGCCGACGTGAAGCTGCGGGGTGTCGTCGTCGGGCAGGTGCGCGACATCCGGACGGACGGTGACGGCGCCCGCCTCACCCTCGCCATCGAACCGGGCCGGCTCGGGCAGATCCCCGCCGACGTCACCGCGCAGATGCTGCCCACGACCCTCTTCGGTGAACGCTTCGTCGCCCTCGTCCCGCCGCCCGTACCGTCCGCGCGGACGCTGCGGGCGGGCGCGGAGATACCGCAGGACCGCTCCAGCAACGCGATCGAGCTGGAGGAGGTCCTCGACAACGTCCTGCCGATGCTGACCGCCGTCAAGCCGGAGAAGCTCGCCGCCACCCTGAGCGCCGTCTCCCAGGCGCTCCGGGGGCGCGGCGACAAGCTCGGCGACACCCTGGTCACCCTCGACGCCCACCTCGAGAAGTTCAACCCCCAACTCCCGGCCCTCAACGCGGACATCAAGGAACTCGTCAAGGTGAGCCACCTCTACGCGGACGCGGCGCCCGACGTCCTGGACGCGCTCACGGACTTCACCACCACCAGCGGCACGATCGCCGAACAGCAGGCGCGGCTCGCCGGCCTGTACGGATCCACGACCGCGTCCGCCCAGGACCTCACGTCCTTCCTGCGGAAGAACAAGGACAACCTCATCCGCCTCTCCGCCTCGGGCCGGCCGACGCTGGAACTCCTCGCCGAGTACTCCGACGCCTTCCCCTGCACCCTGCGCACCATGGCCGGATTCGTCCCCGCGATGGACAAGGCGCTCGGCAAGGGCACCGACGAGCCCGGACTCCACGTCAGCGTCAAGGCCGTCGAGTCCAGGGGCAAGTACGTCGCCGGCCGGGACACCCCGGTCTACGACGCCACCGGCGGCCCGCACTGCTACTCGGTGCCGTACGTCGGCAGGTCGGCGCCCACCGCCGACGTCCGTACCGCGGGCGCCACGGACGGAACCCGGGCCGCCGGGGAGGAGGCGCCGGACCGGTCCGCCGCCCCCGGCGGCGCCCTGGGCATGCCCAACTCCCCGCAGGAGAGCCGCCTCGTCAACGAACTCGTGGCCCCCTCACTGAAAGTACGGCCGCAGACCCTGCCCGACTGGAGCAGCGTGCTCATCGGTCCAGCCTTCCGCGGTACGGAGGTGAAGCTCAAGTGAAGCGCCGCTCCCTCACGGGACCGCTCGTGAAATCCCTCGTCTTCGTCGTCGTGACGGCCCTGGCCACCACCGTCCTGGCCCTGTCCATCGCCGACACGGGGGTCGGTGACACCACCTCGTACAAGGCGAGGTTCACCGACGCCACCGGCCTGGTCGTCGGTGACAGCGTCCGGATCGCCGGTGTCAAGGTCGGCCAGGTCGAGTCCATCGAGGTCGCCGACAGACGCCTGGCCGAGGTCGGCTTCGCCGTACGCAAGGGCCGCGAGCTGCCCGCCTCGGTGACCGCGTCGATCAAGTACCTCAACATGGTCGGCCAGCGTTACGTCGACCTCGACCAGGGGGCGGGGCCCGTCGGCGCGGACTTCCGGCCGGGAGCGACCATCCCGCTCTCCCGGACCACCCCCGCGCTCGACCTCACCCAGCTCTTCAACGGCTTCCAGCCCCTCTTCGAGGGCCTCTCCCCGCCGGACGTCAACCAGCTCGCCGGCTCCATCGTGCAGGTCCTCCAGGGGGAGGGCGGCACCGTCGACAGCATCCTCACCCACGTCGGGTCGCTGACCGGCACCGTGGCGGCGAAGGACAAGGTGATCGGTGAGGTGATCAAGAACCTCAACACGGTCCTGAAGACCGTCAACGACCGCGAGGCGGGCTTCGACGAGCTCGTCGACACCCTCCAGAAGCTCGTCACGGGGTTCTCCGGGGACCGCGAACCGCTGGGGAAGGCCGTCACCGCGATGGGCGCACTCACCACGGTCACCGCCGACCTCCTCCAGGACGGCCGGGAGCCGCTCAAGAAGGACATCGCACAACTGGGGCGCCTCACCGAAGGACTCGACGGGAACGCGCCGAAGATCGAGAGCTTCCTGAAGAGGACACCGGCCAAGATGACGGCCATCACCCGCCTCGCGTCGTACGGCTCATGGCTCAACCTCTACCTCTGCGAAGCGAAGGTCAGCGGTGTGACCACCGACGACGGCAGCGCCCCGCCCACCGGCATCACGATCAGCCGGCCGAGGTGCCAGGCATGAGAATCAGACCCGTACGGGAACGCAACCCGGTGGCCGTCGGCATCGCCGGACTCCTCTTCCTGGCCCTGCTCGGTCTCGCCGCCTACCGGTCCGACGCACTGCCCTTCATCGGCGGCGGCACCGCCTACAGCGCCGACTTCACCGAATCCACCGGACTCGACTCCGGGGACGAGGTCCGGATCGCCGGGGTCAGGGTCGGCGAGGTCACCGGGGTCTCCCTCGACGGCGCCAGGGTGAAGGTCGACTTCACGGTGAAGGACGCCTGGATCGGCGACTCCTCCACCGTCGGCATCGCCGTCAAGACCCTCCTGGGCGAGAAGTACCTCGCCGTCGACCCGCTCGGCGACGCACCCCAGGACCCGGGTTCCCGCATCGCCGTGAGCCGCACCACCTCCCCGTACGACGTCACCCAGGCGTTCAACGGGCTCGGCGAGACCATCGAGGAGATCGACACCGCCCGGCTCGCCCAGAGCTTCCGGACCATCTCCGACACCTTCAAGGACTCGCCGCCCGACGTGCGCAGCGCCGCGAACGGGCTCTCCGCCCTGTCCAGGACGGTCTCCGAGCGGGACGCGCAGCTGGCCACCCTCCTCAAGGGCAGCAAGCGGCTCACCAAGACGCTCGCCACCAGGAAGAGCAGCTTCGAGACCCTGCTGGAGGACGGCAACCTGCTCCTCGGGGAGATCCAGGCCCGCCGCGACTCCATCCACCTGCTGCTCACCGGGACACGGGACCTCGGCACCCAGCTCAGCGGACTGGTCGCGGACAACAACAGGCAGCTGAAGCCCACGCTCGACTCCCTCGGCCGGGTCACCGCCGTCCTCGTGAAGAACCGCAAGAGCCTCGACAAGGTGCTCTCACTGGCCGGCACCTACAACCGGCTCGTAGGCAACACCCTCGGCAACGGCCGCTGGTTCGACAACTACGTCTGCGGGGTCGTCCCGAAGAACTACCTGCCCGCAGGCACCCTCCCGAAGAACGACTGCATGTCACCGAAGCAGGGAGGCCGCTGACATGAGGCGCACACGCGTCATCGGCATCGGTGCCGGACTGGTCCTCGTCGCCGTGGCCGCGACCTCCGGGGTGACGGCCGTGAAACAGCAGGGCACGACGACCGTCACCGCCTACTTCGACCAGGCCACCGGTGTGTACGCCGGGTCGGACCTGCGGATCCTCGGCGTCAGGGTCGGCACCGTGGAGTCCGTGCGGCCGCAGGGCGAGGAGGTCAGGGTCACCCTGCGGCTCGACGAGGGGATCGAGGTGCCCGAGGACGCCCACGCCGTCGTCGTCGCCCCCAGCCTCGTCGCCGACCGGTACGTCCAGCTCGCACCGGCCTACTCGGGAGGACCGCGGCTCCAGGACGACGCCGTCCTGCCCGCCGCGGGCAACGCCACGCCCGTGGAGGTCGACCAGCTGTACGCGTCGATCACGGAGCTCTCCACGGCGCTCGGCCCGGACGGCGCGAACACCGACGGAGCGCTCTCGGCGCTCCTGGAGACCGGCGCCAGGAACCTCGACGGCAACGGCAAGGCCATCGGTGACTCCGTCGAGCAGTTCGGGAAGGCGGCCAGGACACTCGACAGGAGCAGCGGCAACCTCTTCGACACACTGTCCTACCTGCAGACGTTCACCACGATGCTGAAGGACAACGACGGCGACGTGCGGGCGGCCGAGCAGCAGCTCAACTCCGTCACCGGCTTCCTCGCCGACGACAAGGAGAACCTCGGCGCGGCCCTGAAGGAACTCAGCACCGCGCTCGGCCAGGTCAAGGGCTTCATCCGGAAGAACCGGGGCGCCCTGAAGAAGAACGTGGACCTCCTGGTGCCCCTGACCCAGACCCTGGTCGACCAGCGCGCCTCACTGGCCGAGTCCCTCGACACCCTGCCCCTCGCGGCAGGCAACGTACTCAACGCCTACAACCCCGCCCACCGCACCCTGGACGGGCGCACCGACCTGAACGAGCTGTCCATGGGCGGCCCCCTGGTCGAGCCGGACACCGCGCCGGCCGCCGCCGGCCTGGAAGGCCTGGCCCCGGTCGGCACCGAGCGGCGGAAGTCGCTGCCCGTGCTGCCCCTGCCCGCCGTGGGAACCGTCTTCGGGACCCCGGCCGACGGTGGGAAGGCCGGGAAGCCCGGGGTGGGCGAGACGAAGGAGGGGAACCGATGAGCCGCGCGCCGCGCAGACCCGGAGTCCGCGCGACCACGGGCCTCGCCGCCCTGGTGGCCCTCGGGGCCGCTGTCGCGCTCGTCGCCGGCACCGTCGACGTACCGTCGTTCACCGGCATCGAACAGGTGCCCCTGCCCGGTGGAGCCGACCTCGGTGACCACCCGTACGAGATCACGGCCGAGTTCGGGGACGTCCTGAGCCTCGCCCCGCAGTCCTCCGTCAAGGTCAACGACGTGGCCGTGGGACGGGTCACCAGGATCGCCCTGACCCCGGGCGGCTGGACCGCCAAGGTCACCATGCGCGTCAACGGGAGGATCAGGATGCCCGCCAACGCCTACGCCCACCTCGAACAGTCCAGTCTCCTGGGCGAGAAGTTCGTCCAGCTCTCCCCGCCCGCCGACGGCACGGCCCGTGGCTCGCTGTCCGACGGCGACGCGATCCCGCTCGTCCGCACCAACCGCAATCCCGAGGTCGAAGAGGTCTTCGGAGCCCTGTCCATGCTCCTCAACGGCGGTGGCGTGGCCCAGCTGAAGACCATCACCACCGAGCTGAACAAGGCACTGGCCGGGCAGGAGCCGCAGGTCCGCTCCATGCTGACCCGCGTCGACACCCTCGTCACCGACCTGGACGGCCACAAGGAGGACATCACCCAGGCCCTCGACGGCGTCAACCGGCTGGCCGCGACCCTCGCCACCCGCAAACAGGAGGTCGGCACGGTCCTCACCGGCCTCAGTCCCGGACTCAAGGTCCTGGAGAAGCAGCGCGGCTCCCTGCTGACCATGCTGCGCTCCCTGGACACACTCTCCACCGTCGCCGTCGACACCGTCGACAGGAGCAAGGCCGACATGATCGCCGACCTCAAGGCCATCGCGCCCACCCTCACCGCGCTCGCCGACTCCGGCGACGACCTTCCGGACTCCCTCCAGGTGCTGCTCACCTACCCGTTCACGGACGAGGTCCTGCGTGGTGTGAAGGGCGACTACCTCAACGTGTACCTCGACGTGACGGCCGTGCCGGGCACGCAGATCATCCCCGCCCTCACCCCCGGCGACCCCACACCCACCTACCCCGGCGCCCAGCAGCGGTCCGGGGCGGCGGCCCTGCCCCTGCCGCTCCCGTCGGTCACCCCCCCGGACACACGCTCCGGCAGCCCGTCCCCGGACGCACCGTCCGGCAGGCCGTCCGGCAGGGAGGGCACCAGCCGATGATCACCACCGCCGTCCGGCTCAAGAACCTCGCCTTCCTCGTCGTCGCGGTTTTCGTCCTCGGCTACCTCGGTGTGCGTTACGCCGACCTCGGCCACTACGTCGGCCTGCGCGGCTACTACACCGTCAAGGTGCAACTACCGCGGACGGGAGGGTTGTTCACGCACTCCGACGTCACCTACAGAGGCGTGTCCGTGGGCAGGGTCGGTCCGATCGGACTCACCGACGACGGTGTGGAGGCCGAGCTGCGCATCGAGAACGACGCGCCGCGCATTCCCGACAGCCTGCGGGCCGTCGTGGCCAACCTCTCCGCGGTCGGCGAGCAGTACATCGACCTGCGGCCGACCCGCGCGGACGGGCCCTTCCTGGAGAACGGCTCCGTCATCGACCAGGTGGACACCACCGTCCCCGCCCCCGTCACCGACGTCCTCACCAGCGTCGACGACCTGGCCGCCTCCGTCGACGCCGAGGCCCTGCGCACCGTGGTCGACGAGTTCGGGGCGGCGTTCGAGGGGCGTGGCGACGACCTCCAGGTGCTGCTCGACACGGGCAGCGACTTCGTCGAGGCCGCCGACCGGGCGCTTCCGGCCACCACGAAGCTGATCACCGACGGGGAGACGGTCCTGCGGACCCAGGCCGAGCAGGGCGAAGCCCTCAAGGGCTTCGCCTCGGGCGCCGAGGAACTCGCCGCCCAGTTGAAGGGGTCCGACACCGACCTGCGCAGACTGATCACCGCCGCACCGGGTGCCACGGAACAGATCAGCGGGCTCCTGCGGGACCTCGATCCGGCTTTCGGCGTCGTGGTCGCCAACCTCCTCACCACCTCGGAGGTCGCCGTCACCCGCCAACGCGGGCTGGAGGAACTGCTGGTGAAGGTTCCCGCGGTCGCGGCCGCCGGTGCGAGCATCATCGACGAGGACGGCAAGGCACGCTTCGGAATGTCGGTCACCTTCTTCGAGCCGCTGCCCTGCACCGCGGGCTACGGCTCCACCACCTACCGCCCCGGCACGGACCTGTCATCCGCACCGGCCGTCAACACCGAGGCCCGGTGCGCCTCGCCGCCCGGTACGGGAATCAACGTGCGGGGAAGCGCGAACGCCCCGAAGGGCGGTCCCGTACCGGCGCCCGCGACGCCTGGATCCACCCTCCTCGGCAGCACGGGCAGCACGGGCAGCACGGGCAGCACGGGCAGCACGGGCAGCACGGGCGGCGCCCCCGCCCCGGAGCCGGCCGACGGCATGGCCGGCCTGCTGGGCCTGGGAGGCGGCGCGTGAACGACCGTGCGAAGACACTGGCGGGCCGGGCCCTCCTGTTCACCGCCGCGCTCGTCTGCGCCCTCGGAGTCTGGTCGTACGCGCAGGCGCGCGGCGACGACTCCCTGGCGTACGCCAAGGCCCGTGACGCCGCGCTCGCTGACGGCAGACGGCATCTGGCCCGGCTGAACACCATGGACGGCAAGGACGCGGGCAGCGTCGATGCGGGCCTCACCGCCTGGCTCGGCTCCTCGACGGGAGCGCTGCACGACCGGCTGGCGAACACCCGGAAGAAGGACGCCGCCTCCCTGACCCGGTCGGGGGCCACGGCGCGCGGCAAGGTCACGGACGCGGCCCTGACCGCGCTGGACGAGAGGGCCGGGACGGCGGTCCTCATCGCGACCGTCGACGTCGGCATCACCGAACGCGGCGGCAAGGGCGGCACGGAGCGCAAGCGTTTCGAGGTGACCCTCGCCCGCACCGGTGAGGGCTGGAAGGTCAGGGCACTGGACGCGATACCGGCCGGAGGCGGCTCGTGAAGGAGACCGGAGCAACGACCACGCGGGCCGCCGGATCCGGCACCGAGGCGGGCATCGAGGCCACGGACCCGCCGCTGCCCGGGAGTGCGCGCAGGCCCGGCCGCGTACGAGGGCTCCGGGTGCTCTCCGGGGTGCTGGCCGTCGCCCTCCTGGCCACGGGCGGCGTGCTCTTCGCCGAGGGCCGGCAGCTCCGTGACACCCCCGCCACCGCCAACCGCGCCCTCACCGACAGCGAGGCGACCACGCGGGTCACCGGTGACGTGAGCAGCGCACTGGCCAAGGTCTTCTCGTACAGCCCGCAGGCCACCGCCGCCACCAGGAAGGCGGCGGAACAGCTCCTCGCCGGAAAGGCGCTCGAGCAGTACGCCGCACTGTTCGGCCAGGTCGAGAAGCAGGCCGCCGACCAGGAACTCACCCTCACGAGCCAGGCCGTACGCGCCGGAGTGACCCGGATGGGCGGTGACAGCGCCCACCTCCTCGTCTTCCTCGACCAGGTCTACGAGCGCCGGGGGAAGGCCACCACCACGGCGGCGGCCCAGCTGTCCGTGACCGCACGCCTGCGTGGCGGCCACTGGAAAATCGTCGAGATCACCTCCAGGTAGGGAGAGGCACCGATGGCACGGGAACGGACGACGAGGAACCCCCTGGTGGTGACCGCGATCGCGCTGACCGTCGCGGCGGCCGGCGCCGCCGGCTGGGCCGGCTGGTCCCGCTACGACGCCGCGCACGACGACTCCGCGGCCTACGCACAGGCCCGCGACGAGGCCCTGGCGGCGGGCGAACAGGCCGTACAGAACATGAACACCCTCGACCACGCGCACCTGGAGAAGGGTCTCGACAGCTGGGAGGACTCGACCACCGGCGATCTGCACTCCCAACTCGTGGGCGGGCGAGCCGCTTTCGTCAAACAGATCGAGGCGGCGAAGACCGTCAGCACCGCCGAGGTCCTGTCGGGAGCGGTGACCGAGCTGGACGACCGGGCCGGCAGGGCCGGGGTGATGGTGGCCCTGCGGGTCACCGTCACCGCTCCGAAGGGCAAGCCCGCCGTGAAGGAGAGCCGGATGCTCGGGCAGCTGACCCGCACCCCCGCGGGATGGAAGCTCAGCGCCCTCGGCCAGGCGCCCGTCGGCAACACCGCCGGCTGACCCGCCCGCGCCCGCCCCCGCCCGAGAGGACCACTGACATGTCGACGACCCGACACCTCGTGAACCGCCGCCGCCGG
>NZ_JBEXWB010000088.1:0-19225 GCF_040629645.1 Streptomyces sp. NPDC005899
CGCGCTTCCCGGAGGAAGGCGGCCCACCGGCCGTCGAACGCCTGGCGTGCGCGGGTCAGCGCACCTCGGTGATCTCGGGTCCGCGCTGGAGCTGGCCCATGCCCCCGGAGAACTTGGAGTTCTCCTGGTCCTCCTGCTGCACACCCTCCGGCACCATCTGCGCGTCGTCGGGGAGCTTGAGGACGATGGGGTCGCGCGGGGCCATCGGGCCGTCGCCACGGACGACCACGGTGTCACGGAAGATGGTCTCCAGCAGGCCCGCGGCCTCCGGCTGCACGGCACCCTGACCGGAGATCACGCCGCGCAGGAACCACCGCGGCCCGTCGACACCGATGAAGCGCACGAGCTGCACGCCGTTGGTCCCGTCCGGCAGCTGTACGGGGACCTGGGCCCGCAGCTCCCAGCCCAGCGGGCCCTCGACCTCGTCGATGATCCCGCCCTGCTGGGTGATGCCCGAGGCGATCTCCTCGCGCACCTCGCCCCAGATGCCTTCCTTCTTGGGCGCCGCGAAGGCCTGCAGCTGCACCGCGCTGTCGCGCAGCACGACGGTGGCCGCGACGATGGCGTCACCGGCGACCTCCACCCGCAGCTCCATGCCCTCGACCCCGGGCACGAAGATGCCGCCGAGGTCCACCCGGCCCTCGCCGGGCCGGGACACCTCGGAGACGTCCCACGGCCCGTCCGGCCGGGGAGCCGGCGGCAGACCGGTGCGGCGTGAACCGCCCGTGCCGCCGTCGTCGCCGCCGAGCTCGTCGGCGACCTGCTCGGCCTCGCGCGCCTCGTCCGCCGTGTCCTCGGCGGAACCACTGTTCTTGCGACGTCCGAACACGTCACTGTCCTTCCCGGTCGGATACGACCGAAGCGTAGCTGTTCCCACCCTGGGTGTTACCGCCCCTGACGCCGTCCACGGCGGCGTGACCGCCGGTGGACCCGAAGCCCCCCTCGGCCCGCGCCGAGCCGGGGAGTTCCGCCACCTCGTGGAAGCGGACCTTCTCGACCTGCTGGACGACCAGTTGGGCAATCCGGTCGAACCGCTCGAACCGCACGGTCTCGCGTGGGTCGAGATTGACCACGATCACCTTGATCTCCCCACGGTACCCGGCGTCAACCGTCCCCGGGGCATTCACCAGGGCGACTCCGCAGCGGGCAGCGAGGCCGGAGCGGGGGTGCACGAAGGCCGCGTAGCCGTCCGGCAGCGCGATCGACACACCGGTGGGCAGGACCGCGCGTTCACCCGGGGCGAGCTCGGCGCCCTCGGTGGTGACCAGGTCGGCCCCGGCGTCGCCGGGATGCCCGTAGGTGGGGACCGGCACCTCCGGGTCCACCCGGCGGATCAGCACGTCGACGGGATGACGCGTCACGGGTTCACCTCGAAGGCGCGGGCCCGCCGGACCTGGTCCGGGTCGGACATGGCCGCCTGGATCTCCTCCGGCCGGCCGTTGTCGATGAAGTGGTCCACCTTGACCTCGACGAAGAGGGCCTCGGCACGGACCGCGACGGGCCCCTCGGGGCCGCCGGTCCGGCCGGTGGCCCGGCAGTAGATCTTCCGGTCGTGCACGGCGGTGACCTCGGCGTCCAGGAAGAGCACCGTGCCGACCGGCACCGGCCGGACGTAGTCGGTCTCCAGGCGTCCGGTCACCGCGATGAGCCGCAGCAGCCAGCTGAGCGCGCCGAGCGTCTCGTCCATGGCCGTCGCCAGGACACCACCGTGCGCGAGCCCGGGGGCGCCCTGGTGGGCGGGCTTCACGGTGAACTCGGCGGTGACCGTCACTCCCTCGCCGGCCCTCGCCTGGAGATGCAGGCCGTGCGGCTGCGCACTGCCACACCCGAAACACTGTTCGTAGTGCGAACCGAGCAGCGCTCCGGGAGGCGGGGCGTCGGGATGCCGCACCGGCCGTGCGGCGCCGGCCGGGGGCGTCAGGCGTGTAGATGTTCCACTCACAGGCGCAGACCTTACCCGCGCGGCCTGCCGCGGGGCGCGCCGTGCCAAGCTTGGCTCCATGCAGCCTTCCGCACCGCCCTTCGACGAACGTCTCACCGCGCCCCGGTCGTGGTGGTTCATCGCCTTCGGGATCGGCATCGCCTGCGCGCTGGTGTTCCTCCCGCTGGGCGCCCTGCCCATGCTCGGCGGCCTGGTGGCCGGCACGGCTGTGGCGGCCGTGGCCGTCAGCTCGTACGGATCCGCGCGGATCCGGGTCGTCGGGGGCGCGCTCGTCGCCGGGGACGCCCGCATCCCGCTGGAGGCACTCGGTGACGCCGAGGCCCTGGACCGGGACGAGGCGCGTGCCTGGCGCTCGTACAAGGCGGATCCCCGCGCCTTCATGCTGCTCCGCAGCTACGTCCCCACCGCGGTACGGGTGAGGATCACGGACCCGGCCGACCCGACGCCGTACGTCTACCTGTCGACGCGGGAGCCGCAGGCGCTCGTGGCGGCGCTGGCGGGCGTGCCCGCCGCCTGAGGCGCTCAGGTTCCCGGGCCGTCGAGGCCTTCGGGCAGCCCCTCGGCAGGCTCCGCGGGCCGGTCCAGCGGCGGGAGGCCGGGGAGCCGGTCCCAGGGGACCTGCCGGCGGCGCAGGTCGCCGCGGACGCGGTCGGCCAGCTTCCTGGTGTCCCGGCGGTTCATCATCGCGCCGACCGCGGCGCCGACCATGAACGGGATGAGGTTGGGCAGGTCGCGCACCATGCGCTTCATGATCTGCTGGCGCAGCTCGCGCTTCATCTGGCCGCCCAGCGCGGCGTTCAGCGTGGTGGGCCGGGAGACGTCGATCCCCCGTTCCTCCGTCCAGGACGTGAGGTAGGCGGTGCTGCGCTGTCCGAGGTTGCCCGGCGGGCGCAGGCCGTAGACCTCGTGGAGCTCGGCGACGAGCTTCATCTCGATGGCGGCCACGCCGGTGATCTCCGCCGCGAGCTCGGCCATCATCGCGGGCGGCACGGGCATCATGGCCGCCGCCCCGATGCCGGCTCCGACGGCCGCGGTGGCCTTGCAGGCGCCGGTGACGAGTTTGTCGGCGAGCTCCTCGGGACCGAGCCCCGGGAAGTGCCTGCGCAGGGTCTCGAGGTCACGCACCGGGACGCGCGGGGCCGTGTCGATGATCCGGTCGGCCAGCTGGGCGACCACGGCTCTGGCGGTCTGCCCGCCCTTGCGCACACCTCGTCGTCCCAGGGTGTGCAGACGGCCGGACCCCGTGGTCTCCTCCGGGCCGTCCTGTCCGGGCCGGGGCGGTGTGTCCGCCGCCCGGACGGCTTCGAGCGAGGCCGGCCGGCCCCGCTCGTCGTCAGGTGTGCCGGGAGAGGCCTGCAGGGCGGCCTGCCGCTCGGCAGTGGGGCTTGCGCCCTCTGCCGGGCCGGTGCCGCCCTGATGCGCCTCCGGCGACTTCGTGCGCCGCAAGCGCCGCTTCCGGAACGGTGTGTCGCCTGCCACGGCCGACGGCCTCAGTCGCAGTCGCGGCAGATCGGCTGGCCGTTCTTCTCACGCGCCAGCTGGCTGCGGTGGTGCACGAGGAAGCAGCTCATGCAGGTGAACTCATCGGCCTGCTTGGGCAGAACCCGTACCGCGAGCTCTTCGTTGGACAGGTCCGCGCCGGGCAGCTCCAGTCCTTCCGCCGCGTCGAACTCGTCCACGTCGACGGCCGATGCCGTCTTGTCGCTCCGACGAGCCTTGAGCTCCTCGAGGCTGTCCTGATCGACGTCGTCGTCGGTCTTCCGTGGGGTGTCGTAATCCGTTGCCATGTCGCTCTCCCCCTCATGGGTGTCTGCGGTGTCTCAGCGCACGTAACGCGTGAGAGGCCGGACTTGTGCCCGACCTGAGGCGGAGATTTTGCCTCACATCAAGGTCTGTTACTCAATCGACACCCGACCCGACCCCTGAGGAGCGATCGGTTCGGGTGGCGATGGGGACCGTACACGGTCCTGTCGCCGCACTTCACGGGCGCCACCCCGTGTACTTCCCGTGATATCACCCCCTGGAAACCCGGACGTTTCCGGGCTTTGAGGGAGAGATGCGTTCACGGAGAGTAGAGGGATGGAAAATCGCTCCTGTGATCGATCACACAGGGACGGGGCGGAGGTGACCCCCTAAAATTCCGCCCAAAGCGAACAGAGTGATCCATTGCGACGTCACATCCCGAAGCCTCTCAGACCGGGAGGGTGACGCGCATCACGAGACCACCGCCCTCACGAGGCTCCGCGATGATACGGCCACCGTGGGCCCGCGCGACGGACCGGGCGATCGACAGGCCGAGACCGACACCCTTGTCGCTGCCCGTGCGTTCCGTACGCAACCGCCGGAAGGGCTCGAAGAGGTTGTCGATCTCGTACGCCGGCACGACAGGACCTGTGTTCGACACCAAAAGGAGCGCCTGTCCGTGCTGGAGTTCCGTGGTGACCTCCACCCAGCCGCCCTCCGCCACGTTGTAGCGGACCGCGTTCTGGACGAGGTTGAGCGCGATCCGCTCCAGGAGGACGCCGTTGCCCTGGACGACGGCCGGTGCCCGCTCGCCGCGGATCTCCACGTCCTTCGTCCCGGCCTCCGTCCGCGCCTGGTCGATGGCCCGGTCGGCCACCTCGGCCAGGTCGACGGGTTTGCGTTCGACGATCTGGTTGTCGCTCCGGGCGAGCAGGAGCAGCCCCTCGACGAGCTGCTCACTGCGCTCGTTGGTGGCCAGGAGCGTCTTGCCCAGCTGCTGCAGCTCCGTGGGGGCCTCCGGGTCGGAGAGGTGCACCTCCAGCAGGGTGCGGTTGATGGCGAGCGGCGTCCGCAGTTCGTGCGAGGCGTTCCCCACGAAACGCTGCTGTGCGGTGAAGGCGCGCTCCAGGCGGTCGAGCATCTCGTCGAACGTGTCGGCGAGCTCCTTGAGCTCGTCGTCCGGGCCGTCCAGCTCGATCCGGCGCGAGAGGTCCGTCCCGGCCACCCGGCGGGCCGTACGCGTGATCCGGCCCAACGGGGACAGCACGCGGCCGGCCATGGCGTAGCCGAAGGCGAAGGCGATGATGCTCAGGCCCACGAGGGCGAGCAGCGACCGGTTCAGCAGGGAGTCCAGCGCCTGCTCGCGCTGGTGGTTGACGCACCTGTTCATCGCCGCGTTGAACGCCTCGGGGGTGGCGTTCTTCGGGAGGTCGCACATTTCGCTGGTGACCTGGCCGGTCACGATCCGGAACGGCAGGTCGCTGCCCACGTTCAGAGCCTGCGCGGCCAGCATGTAGATGATCGAGAGCAGCAGTATGCCGGCGATCAGGAACATTCCGCCGTACAGCAGGGTGAGCCGTATCCGGATCGTCGGACGCAGCCACGGGTAGGGGGCCTCCTGCTGTTTCGGCTCCCAGGTGGGTTTCGGGGGTGCGGCGGCGGCCGGCCGGGGGGAAGCTGGCATCACGCCCTCAGATCCGGTATCCGGAACCGGGCACCGTGACGATGACGGGCGGCTCCCCGAGCTTGCGGCGCAGGGTCATGACCGTCACCCGGACCACGTTGGTGAAGGGGTCGGTGTTCTCGTCCCAGGCCTTCTCCAGCAGCTGCTCGGCCGAGACCACGGCGCCCTCGCTGCGCATCAGGACCTCCAGGACGGCGAACTCCTTGGGAGCGAGCTGGATCTCCTGCTCACCCCGGAAGACCTCGCGGCGGTTGGGGTCGAGCTTGATGCCGGCGCGTTCGAGCACGGGCGGCAGCGCGACCGTCGTGCGCCGGCCCAGGGCGCGCACCCGCGCGGTCAGCTCGCTGAAGGCGAAGGGCTTGGGCAGGTAGTCGTCCGCGCCGAGCTCCAGGCCCTCGACCCGGTCGCTCACGTCCCCGGAGGCCGTGAGCATGAGGACCCGGGTGGGCATGCCGAGCTCGACGATCCTGCGGCAGACGTCGTCACCGTGCACGACGGGAAGATCCCGGTCCAGCACGACGACGTCGTAGTCGTTGACCCCGACGCGCTCCAGGGCGGCAGCCCCGTCGTAGACGACGTCGACGGCCATGGCCTCCCGGCGCAGTCCGGTGGCCACCGCATCGGCGAGCAGCTGCTCGTCCTCGACGACGAGTACGCGCACGGCGCAGTCCTTCCCTAGTTCTCCGGAAATACGGGGAGCGGCCATCTTTCCCGGCCGCTCGCTGCACGTCAGCGGCACCGACTGTGCTCGTCCATCCTGCCTGTAACGCCCATAAACCGGCGGTAAGACGACGCTGCCGTCCCCACGGCGGCAGGGAATCCGGAGGATTTCCGGGCCAGTTGAGGTTTCTCCGGAAGCCCGCCCGGGGAGTACGCATGCACACCCGCGATCACGCCATGCATGTGGCGTGCCACAGCCGTCCCTGTTTCCGGAGGGACTGCGTGATCATCCCGCCTCCGGCCCCGGCCGGGGAACCCCGGGCACACCCCCGTGCCACCGACCCACGACGAGGGGGCGCTTCATGGACGCTTTCACCGCAGGTCTGCTGCAACGAATCAGGACCACCGAATCCGACCTCACCAGGGCTCGTGAGACGGGCGACGACTTCCTCGCGGACGTCGAGCAGGGCGAGCTGGACGACCTGCGCCGCCTGGCGGCCGAGCACGGCGTCGAAATCGGCGCCACGAGCGTCTGAGCCACCACGAGAGGGCCCCGGGAGCCGCAGTCGGCTCCCGGGGCGCGCGCGGGGGGGCGCCCCCCCAGCGGCCCCGCCCCGGGCCCCGCGGGGGGGCGTGGGGGCCGGCGGCCCCGTTCGCCCGGGCCCCCCGGTGGGCCCGCGGGGGCCCCTATCGTGCTGCCGCCCTCACTGCGGCCCCTCCAGGGCCCAGGAGGGGGTCAGTCGTGCCAGGCGCCCAGGTCCTCCAGGATCGCCTGGAGCGGCTCGAAGACACCCGGGCTCGCCGCGACGGCGAGGTCTCCGTCCGCGGGAAGGCCGGGGCGCCCGCCGGTGAGGGCGCCCGCCTCCCTGGCGATGAGGTCGCCGGCGGCCAGGTCCCACGGGTGGAGGCCCCGCTCGTAGTAGCCGTCGAGCCGGCCCGCCGCGACGTCGCAGAGATCGATCGCCGCCGAGCCGCCGCGCCGGATGTCCCGCAGCCGCGGGATCAGCCGCTGGGCGACGGCCGCCTGGTGCGCGCGCACGTCGGTGACGTAGTTGAAGCCGGTGGACACGAGTGCCTGGTCGAGCGGAGGCGCCGGGCGGCAGCGCAGCGGCTCGCCGTTCACGTACGCTCCCGCGCCGAGCACGGCGTGGAACGTCTCGCGGCGCATCGGGGCCTCGACGACGCCCACGACCCGCTCGCCGTCCCGTTCGGCGGCGATCGAGACGGCCCAGGTGGGAAGCCCGTAGAGGTAGTTCACCGTGCCGTCGAGGGGGTCGATGACCCAGCGGACTCCGCTGCTGCCCGGCGAACCCGCTCCCTCCTCGCCGAGGAAGCCGTCGGCCGGACGGCTCTCCGCGAGGAAACCGGTGATCAGCTTCTCCGCGCTGATGTCCATCTCGGTGACGACGTCGATGGGGCTGGACTTCGTCGCGGCCACCCGCAGGTCGGCGGGGCGGCCGTCCCGCAGCAGGGCACCGGCCCGGCGGGCCGCTTCCAGGGCGAGTTCGAGCAGTTCGGACAGGAGGGGGTCGGTCACAACGCTCCAGGGGTGGGTCGCGGAGCCGCCACGGGCGGTCGGTGCCCGTGTGGCGGCGGGGACGGGGCTGCTAGAACGGGCTGTCGGCGCCCGCCGCTGCCGCCTTCGGCGCCCTGGCGGGGCAGCAGCCGGCCGGGCACAGGTCGTGCGAGGGGCCGAGCGCACCCAGTGCGCACCGCTCCACGGGGCGGCCCCGCTCGGCGGCGGCCCGCTCCTCGACGAGCTCGCGCACGGCGGCGGCGAACCGTGGGTCCGCGCCGACCGTGGCGGACCGGCGGACCGGCAGCCCCAGCTCGGCGGCCTTCGCGGCGGCCTCCGTGTCGAGGTCGTAGAGGACCTCCATGTGGTCCGAGACGAATCCGATCGGTGCCATGACGACCGCGGGGACGCCCTCGCCGTGGAGCGCCTCGAGGTGGTCGCAGATGTCCGGCTCCAGCCACGGGATGTGCGGGGCGCCGCTGCGCGACTGGTAGACGAGCCGCCAGGGGTGCTCGACGCCGGTCTCCTCGCGCACGGCCTCGACGATCACCCGGGCGACGTCGAGGTGCTCCGCCACGTACGCACCGCCGTCGCCGTGCGTGGAAGCCGGACCTGAGGTGTCGGCGGCCGCGGTCGGGATGGAGTGCGTGGTGAAGGCCAGGTGCGCCCCCGCCCGGACGTCCTCGGGAAGTCCGGCCAGCGAGGCCAGCACGCCGTCCACCATGGGCCGGACGAAACCGGGGTGGTTGAAGTAGTGCCGCAGCTTGTCCACCCGGGGCACGGGCAGCCCCTCGGCCTCCAGCGCGGCCAGCGACTCGGCGAGGTTCTCGCGGTACTGACGGCAGCCGGAGTACGAGGCGTAGGCGCTGGTCGCGAGTACGGCGATCCGGCGGCGGCCGTCCGCGACCATCTCGCGGAGGGTGTCCGTGAGGTACGGGGCCCAGTTGCGGTTGCCCCAGTACACCGGGAGGTCCAGGCCGTGGTCCGCGAAATCCGTCCGCAGGGCGGCGAGCAGGGCCCTGTTCTGCGCGTTGATCGGGCTCACGCCGCCGAACAGGAAGTAGTGCTTGCCCACCTCCTTGAGCCGTTCCTCCGGGATTCCCCGGCCGCGCGTCACGTTCGCCAGGAACGGGACCACGTCGTCCGGGCCTTCGGGGCCTCCGAAGGAGAGCAGCAGCAGGGCGTCGTAGGGAGCGGGATCGCGCAGATCGGACATGCACCCGATCCTGCCACCCGCCACGGACAGCGCCGCAACCGACATCCTCCCGGCCCGCCGGCGCCGGGACGCCCGTAAGCTGTATCGGCCATCCATACTCCTGACAGGCTTCCCGGAGCTCTCCTTGCCCAGCCCCTACCGCGCCATCTTCGCCGCCCCCGGCACCCTGGGGTTCTCGGCGGCCGGACTCATCGGCCGGATGCCCCTGTCCATGATGGGCATCGGCGTGGTGACGATGGTGTCCCAGATGACCGGCCGCTACGGGCTCGCCGGCGCTCTCTCCGCGACGCTCGCCATGGCGGCGGCCGTCATGGGACCGCAGGTCTCCCGGCTCGTCGACCGGTACGGGCAGCGCCGGGTGCTGCGTCCGGTCACGCTCGTCTCGGCGGCCGCGGTCGCCGGGCTGCTCGTCTGCGCCCAGCAGCGGCTGCCGGACTGGACCCTCTTCGTCTTCGCCGCCGGGGCCGGTTCCGTGCCCAGCATGGGCGCGATGGTGCGGGCCCGCTGGGCGGAGATCTACCGGGGTTCCGCCCGGCAGCTGCACACCGCGTACTCCTGGGAGTCCATCGTCGACGAGGTGTGCTTCATCTTCGGGCCGATCATCTCCATCGGCCTGTCCACCGCCTGGTTCCCCGAGGCCGGACCGCTGCTCGCCGCGGTGTTCCTCGTCACCGGCGTCCTGTGGCTGACCGCCCAGCGCGCCACAGAGCCGCTGCCGCACCCGCGGGCGCACCACTCGGCTGGTTCGGCACTGCGCTCGTCCGGCCTCCGGGTCCTCGTGGCCACCTTCGTCGCGACCGGTGCCATCTTCGGCGCGGTGGACGTGGTGACGGTCGCCTTCGCGGAGGAGCGCGGTCACAAGGCGGCGGCCAGTCTCGTGCTGGCGGTCTACGCCCTGGGTTCCTGCCTCGCCGGGGCGGTGTTCGGCCTGCTGCACCTGCGGGGGCGGCCGTCCACCCGGTGGCTGGTGGGCGTGTGCGCGATGGCCGTGAGTATGATCCCCCTCCAACTGGCCGGGAGCCTGCCGTTCCTGGCCGTGGCGCTCTTCGCCGCGGGCCTCGCCATCGCACCGACGATGGTCACCACGATGGCTCTCGTCGAACAGCACGTACCGCGCGCCCAGCTGACCGAGGGCATGACCTGGACCGGCACCGGACTGGCGGTCGGAGTGGCGCTGGGCTCCTCCGCCGCGGGCTGGGTGGTCGACGCCTCCGGTGCCGGGGCGGGGTACGTGGTGCCCGCGGTGTCGGGAGCGCTCGCGGCCGCGGTGGCGCTGCTGGGGTACCGCCGGCTCGCCGAGCCGGTGCCTACGGGAGGGCGCGGGGAAGATGACCGACACCTACGCACGGACGACGACGAGCACGTGGCGTAACTGGGCGGGCAACGTCACGGCCCGGCCGGTACGGGCCGTCTCCCCCGCCTCCGCCGGGGAGACGGCCGAGGTGCTGCGCAGGGCGTCCGAGGACGGCCTCCGGGTCAAGCCGGTCGGCACCGGGCACTCGTTCACGGCGACCGCCGCCACCGACGGGGTCCTCGTGCGCCCGGACCTGATGGCCGGCATCCGGGACATCGACCGGACGGCCATGACGGTGACGGCCGGGGCCGGGACCCCGCTGGAACGGCTGAACACCGCGCTCGCCCGTGAAGGCCTGTCGCTGACCAACATGGGCGACATCATGGAGCAGACGGTCGCCGGGGCGGTCTCCACCGGCACCCACGGGACCGGCCGCGATTCGGCGTCCCTGTCCGCGCAGATACGGGCGCTGGAGATGGTCACCGCCGACGGCACGGTCCTGCGCTGTTCGCCGGACGAGCACCCGGACGTCTTCGCGGCCGCCCGGACAGGGCTCGGAGCGCTCGGGGTGATCACCGCCGTCACCTTCGCGGTCGAGCCGGTCTTCCTGCTGACGGCCCGCGAGGAACCGATGACCTTCGACCGGGTCACGGCCGACTTCCAGCAGCTCGTCGCCGAGAACGAGCACTTCGAGTTCTACTGGTTCCCCCACACCGGCAACTGCAACACCAAGCGCAACAACCGCAGCGCGGGCCCCGCCGCCCCACCCGGAAAAATCAGCGGCTGGATCGAGGACGAGCTCCTGTCCAACGGGGTCTTCCAGGTCGCGTGCTCGGTCGGCCGGGCGGTCCCGGCGGCCGTCCCCGCCCTCGCGCGGATCGCCAGCCGCGCCCTCTCCGCCCGCACGTACACGGACATCCCGTACAAGGTCTTCACCAGCCCGCGGCGGGTGAGGTTCGTCGAAATGGAGTACGCCCTGCCGCGCGAGGCCGCGGTGGACGCCCTGCGCGAGCTCAAGGCCATGGTCGAGCGCTCGCCCCTGCGCGTCGGCTTCCCGGTGGAGGTCCGCACCGCGCCGGCGGACGACATCACGCTCTCCACCGCCTCGGACCGGGAGAGCGTGTACATCGCGGTGCACCTGTACAGAGGTACCCCGTACCAGGCGTACTTCACCGCCGTCGAACGGATCATGACCGGCTACGCGGGCCGCCCGCACTGGGGCAAGATCCACACCCGGGACGCCGGCCACCTGGCCGGCCTCTACCCCCGCTTCGGCGAGTTCACCGCCCTGCGGGACCGGCTCGACCCCGGCCGGCTGTTCGCCAACGACTACCTGCGCCGGATACTCGGCGACTGATCGCGGGGGCGTGCCCCGGCCGGTGATCGCGTCGGGCGGGCCGGCCAGGACCCGGGACGCCGCCGGCCGGGCCGGGCATCCTCCCGGCCCGGTGGCGGTCATCGAGGCCGGTGGCGGTCATCCGGCCCGACGGCGGTCACCGGCCGGTGGCCGGGTCGTCCTGGCCTTCCTGGTCTCCGTCCCCGCCCGCCGGGGTGTCACCCGGCGCGGCCGGGTCCGGCGAGGCAGGGGCGCTGCCGTCGGACGTGGCCGGGCCGGTGGGTTCCGGCGCCGTACCGCCGCCGGTCGTGGAGGGCGTTGGGTCCGGCTCCGTCGGCGACGTGCCGCCGTCCCCGGTGCCGGGCGCGGAGCTCCGGCCGCCGTCGGGGTCCGTCGCCGGTGCGGACGGTTCGGCCCCGCCGGGCTCACGGTCCTCCGTGCCCGTGCCCGTGCCCGTGCTCCGCTCCGGGTCCGTGCCGCCGGTGGGGCCCGGGTCGGTGGACGCACCCCCGTGGCCGCCGCGCACCACCGAACCGAACGTCGTGCCGCCGCCCCCGCTGAGGTCGGTGCCCGAGGCCAGTTCGTACACCGTGATGCCGCCCATGGACACGGCGAAGACGGCGACGGCGGCCAAAGCCGGACGCTTCCAGCCGCGGACGCGGGTGCCATGGGTACGCGCCTCGGAGTACACGTCCGCCGGACCGCCGGCCACCTGCCCCATCAGCCGCGTGCGCCCGGGGTCGTCCCCGATCGGCCGGGCGTGTCCCGGGTCCCCGTCCGGCGGTCCGCCGAGCGCGGAGCCGTCGCCCGCCGGCCCCGCGCCGTGGGGGCCGACCCGGCCGAGGATCCTCGTACGCTCCGGGTCCGGTGCGCCGGACGGGCCCGGGCCCGCCGCGCCGACCGCGCCGAGCATCTGTGTGCGCTCCGCGTCGTTCGTGCGCCCCGGCGCGCGGTCGAGGTCCTGCCGAGCCGCCCGGAACACCGCCGTCGCGTCGTCCTCGGGCTTCCGGGCGGCCGCGCCCTTCGTGCGGACGGTCACCTGCCGGCCCGCCGGGTGCTTGACCTGGACCGTGACCTCGCGGATCTGTTCCCCCGTACGGCGGAAGAAGTGCTGGAAGACCGAGCCGCCGCAGGTCGCCACCACGCTCATCACGCCCGCGCCGGCGATCGTCCCGTACACGCCCAGCTGCGACGCCATCACCGCGGCCGCGACCGCCGCCACGGCGCTGCCCGCGACCTGCGGCAGGCTCAGATCTATGCGCTTCTCCCCGGGTTCCGCATCCCCTTGCGGCTTCTGCACCATTACCAGCCCTTGCTCGACAACCACCCCACCTTGCACCAGGAAGGGACATATGAGCGAAGCGGATGGTTCCGGTTCCGGAGGTTGTGTGAAGCAGCACACGCCGTGCGGGCCCGTCACGGACGGGTCCGGGCGGCCGACCAGAAGTCCGGCGGCGCGCCGGTCCACCCACCATGGCCCGAATGGAGTACTGTGGCGAGCCCTGGGGCCGGACTCCCGCATGGGTGACCGGGACTTACGGGAGAGGCCTGAGACGGCACTCGAACCGGCGGCGCCGCGGCATCGCACGGGCGCCCGCGGCACGGGGCGACCATCAGGTCGCCGTGCGTCGCGAACAGGTAACCGTGCCACCGTGTCGATCCAGGGCCAAGGCCCGACACGCCGGGGAACTTGGCAAGGTTGTGGCAGGCTGAACCCGGGCAGGTCACACTCGACTAGCGGAAGCAGCGACGCACGTGACGTCGGCAGGCACCACCCGGGAGGTTCCCATGCCCGAACTGCGTGTCGTGGCCGTCTCGAACGACGGCACACGACTGGTGCTCAAGGCTGCGGACAGCACGGAGTACACGCTTCCGATCGACGAGCGGCTCCGTGCCGCCGTCCGCAATGACCGCGCACGGCTCGGCCAGATCGAGATCGAGGTGGAGAGCCACCTCCGCCCCCGGGACATCCAGGCGCGGATACGAGCCGGTGCCTCCGCCGAAGAGGTGGCCCAGTTCGCCGGGATCCCGGTGGACCGAGTGCGGCGCTTCGAGGGTCCCGTGCTCGCCGAGCGGGCGTTCATGGCCGAGCGCGCCCGGAAGACACCCGTGCGCCGCCCCGGGGAGAACGCCGGCCCCCAGCTCGGCGAAACGGTGCAGGAGCGCCTCCTGCTCCGCGGCGCGGACAGGGAGACGGTCCAGTGGGACTCCTGGCGGCGGGACGACGGCACCTGGGAGGTCCTCCTGGTCTACCGCGTCGCGGGCGAGCCGCACTCGGCGAGCTGGACGTACGACCCGCCTCGGCGGCTCGTACAGGCCCTGGACGACGAGGCGCGCTCACTGATCGGTGAGACCGATGACGTCGCCGCTCCGGAGCCGAGCTTCCCGTTCGTGCCCCGGATCGCCCGGCTGCCGCGCGACCGGCCGCTGGACCGCGCGCTCGACCGCCAGATCGAGCGCCCCCTCCCGCCCGTCCCGGATCCGGACGAGCGGATCGGCGGTGTGTCGGCCGGCGAGCGCGATTCGCTGACCAGTCTGCTGGAGGCCGTACCGAGCTTCCGTGGCGACATGGTGGTGCCCGAGCGGCCCTCCCAGCCCGAACCGCCCGCGATCGAGCCGGCCTCGCAGGAGCCCGAGGCCGACGAGCCTCCCGCCGCGGCCTCCGCGGGCGCCGGTTCGCCCACCGCCGCCGTCCTGATGCCGCGGGCGGGGGCCGGCCACCGCGACCGGCTGACGGGGACGACGGACCGGCAGGCCGAGGCGGACGGCGTACGTCCGGGCCGCCGGGCCGCGGTGCCCAGCTGGGACGAGATCGTGTTCGGCACCCGCAGGAAGAAGCAGGACTGAGGTCTCGGGACCGGCGCGCGGTCCAGGGGCTGGGGGCGCCCCCTTGCATGGCGAGGGCCCGCACACCCGTGCGGGCCCTCGCCCGGCGTGTGGCCGGGCAGGCGTCAGCGGGGCTCGGGCCCGGTGGCGACGGGACGGGACGGGTCGGACGACCACTCCGACCAGGAGCCCGCGTACAGCGCCGCCCGCTGTCCGGCGATCTCCAGCGCCAGCACCTCATGGGCGCCCGAGACCCCCGATCCGCAGTACACGCCGACCTCGGTCGTCCCGTCGGCTCCCAGCGCGGCGAACCGGGAGGCCAGCGAGGCGGCGGGCAGGAAACGCCCGTCCTCGGTGACGTTCCCGGTCGTCGGGGCGGAAACGGCTCCGGGGACGTGGCCGCCCACGCGGTCGATCGGCTCGACGTCCCCCCGGTAGCGTTCGGCGGCCCGCGCGTCGAGCAGGAGACCGGACCGGGCGAGTGCCGCCGCACCGTCCGCGTCCAGGAGGGGGAGCGAACCGGGCTCCGGCCGGAAGTCACCGGGGGCCGGGCTCGGGATGTCGTCGCTGAGCTCGCCGGTCCAGGCCGCGAGACCGCCGTCCAGCACCCGTACGTCACCGTGCCCTGTCCACCGGAGCAGCCACCACGCGCGGGCCGCCGCCCAGCCCTGGCCTCCGTCGTAGACCACCACCGGCCTGTCGTGTGAGACACCGGCGCGCCGCATGACGGCCCCGAACGCCTCGGGGTCGGGCAGGGGGTGCCGGCCGCCGCTGCCCGCGGGGCCGGCCAGCTCCGCGTCGAGATCGACGAACACGGCGCCGGGGATGTGACCGGCCTCGTAGTCGGCTCGGCCGTGCGGGCCGCCGAGCTGCCAGCGGACGTCCAGGAGAACGGGCGGGCGCGGTCCCGCAGCCTCGCGCGCGTATGCGGATGCGGTGATGATGGGCTCCATGCGTGCCATCCTCTCGCAGCGACGCTGCCGTGCGGCACGGTACCGGAGACGGCCTCGGTAGGCACATACCGGGTCAGAGTGGTCTTCCTCGTGACCGGAACCCCGAAACGCGGCGCGGCCGGGGTGTACGGGGCGCCCGGTGGTGCGAGCATCTGCACGGAGCGTACGCGCCCGCTTCCGGACCGCAGCGGGCGCGTCGGCTCGCGTTCGCCGTACGGCTCGGCCCCTCCCCCGTACGGTCACCACGATGGTGCGAGGAGAGACGAAGAATGATCGAGGCTGCCGCCCGGCGCGTACCCGGAGCCCCGTGCTGGGTGAGTCTGATCGTGCACGACCTGGCCGCGACGCAGGAGTTCTACGGCCGGCTGTTCGGCTGGGAGTTCCGGCCGGGGCCGGACGAGCTGGGCCCCTACGTCCGCGCCCTGCTGCGCGGGAAGGATGTGGCCGGCATCGGCCGGCTGCCTCCCGACCGGCACCTCCCCGTCGCCTGGACGACCTACCTCGCCACGGAGGACGCCGACGCGACGGCCGAGGCGGTCCGCTCCTGCGGCGGGACCCTGGCCGTCGGGCCGCTGGACGCCGGTCGCGCGGGCCGCCTGGCGATCGTGTCCGACCCGGGCGGGGCCGTCTTCGGCGTGTGGCAGGCCGCCGAGCACCTCGGGACGGCTCTCTCGGGCCTTCCGGGGACTCCGGTCTGGAACGAACTGGTCACGCGTGAGACGGCGTCGGTCGCGAAGTTCTACCAGGTGGTGTTCGGTTTCGAGGCCGAAGCCGAAGTCTCGGCCGACTTCGACTACCAGACCCTGCACCTGAAGGGCAGGCCCGTGGCGGCCCTGCACGGCGTGGGGCACGCCCTGCCGCGCGACCGGGGGCCCCACTGGATGACCTACTTCGAGGTCGCCGACACGGACGAGGCCGCGGCGCACGTGGCGGAGCTCGGCGGACGCGTCCTGCAACCGCCACGGGACAGCCCGGGCGGGAGGCTGGCCACGGTCGCCGACCCGGAGGGTGCGGTGTTCACCGTCCAGCGGTCTGCTGTGAGCTGAGCGCAGACCACCACGTGCAGCGGGCGGACGGTGTACGGGCCGGGGTGACGGGCGGGGCGCCCGGCGGCGGGCTCGACCGGCACGTGGTCGACGACGGGGTGCACCGGTACGTCAACGGGAAACCGCGCTCGACGAGCGCCTTCCCGGACGGGCGGGGAGTCGGCCCGCAGATCGCGCTGCCGCCGGAAGGCCGCTGGACGGGCCTGCTGCCCCGTGGAGGCCACCCGGCGGCCGAACGGGGGCCCGCAGGCACGGCCGGGGCGGGCACGGGGCGACCGCTCCGCGGTGCGCGGCGTGCTGGAGGTGAAGCCGGGTCCGTGCGCCACCGCGCCGCGGTCAGGCGTGGTTGACCGGGAGGACGTCCGGCGAGAGGGTGCCGGCGAGTGCCGTGGCACTCGTCATGCGCCGGCGGTGGTGGCGACGGCAGAGCACCTCGTAACCGGTCTCGGCCGCCGGGCGGTTCACGTCGCCGACCACCACCTGGGCGCCCTCGACGACCATCTCGCCTCCGACCGTGCGCGCGTTGTGCGTCGCACGGGCCCCGCACCAGCACAGGGCCTCGACCTGGAGGGCCTCTATGCGGTCGGCCAGCTCGATCAGGCGCTGCGAACCCGGGAAGAGCTTCGTGCGGAAGTCCGTCGTGATGCCGAAGGCGAACACGTCCATACCGAGATCGTCCACGATCCGTGCCAACTGGTCGATCTGCGCCGGGGCCAGGAACTGCGCCTCGTCCACGATCACGTAGTCGACACGGCCGCCCTTGGACAGCTGACCGACCAGATAGGCGTACAGGTCCATGTCCTCCCCGGCCTCCACGGCCTCCGTCACCAGGCCGAGGCGCGAGGACAGCTTCCCCTCCCCCGCCCGGTCGTCACGGGTGAAGATCACTCCCTGGAGCCCCCGGGCCGAGCGGTTGTGACCGATCTGCAGGGCCAGCGTGCTCTTTCCGCAGTCCATCGTTCCGGAGAAGAACACAAGCTCGGGCATGAGGGGTCGGACGCCTTTCGGGTGTGGTGCGGGGGGGCGGGGCACAGGGCGCGGCCGGCAGGGGACGCGGGGCGGGCACGTGGGCTACGAGCGTACTTCCAGGAGGGGGACCAGCTGTTCCGCGGCCGTCAGCGAGCCGTGCATGCCGGTCATCGCCGACTCGTGGGGCTCGTTCACCGACGCGGTGATCACCACGTCGTCGTGGGCCGCCGCGACCACGTCGCCGATCCTGCCGTACACCCGCTCGTCGATCCGCGGACCGAACCAGCCCGCCGCGACGGCCTCGTCGCGGCTCGCCACCCAGAACTGCTCACCCAGCACCTCGCGCCAGACCGTCAGCACGTCCGCCTCGGCACCCGGGACCGCGTAGACGTGCCGGGCACGGCCTTCGCCGCCGAGCAGCGCGACTCCGGCGCGCAGCTCCCAGTCCTCGTCGAAGTCGATCCGGGAGTGCTCGTCGAAGGGGATGTCGATCATGCCGTGGTCGGCGGTGATGTACAGCGCGGAGCGGGGCGGGAGCTGTTCGGCGAGACGCCGGGCGAGCCCGTCGGCGTACATGAGCTGCCCGCGCCAGGCGTCGGAGTCGACGCCGAAGCGGTGGCCCTTGCCGTCGACCTCGCTGTAGTAGGTGTAGACGAGGGATCTGTCGCCGGCGGCGAGCCGTTCGGCGGCGACGTCCATGCGCTCCTCACCGGAGAGCCGGCCGAGGAAGGAACCGCCGCTGAGCGCGACCTTGGTGAGCGGTGTCTGCTCGAAGGAGGGCGCGGAGACCTGGGCCGTGCGCACACCCGCCGCGTCGGCGAGCTGGAAGACGGTCGGGTACGGCTGCCAGACCTTGGGCGCGGTCCACGGCCGCCAGCGGAGCTGGTTCATCAGCTCGCCCGTCTCGGGGTTGCGGACCGTGTAGCCGGGGAGGCCGTGTTCGCCGGGAGGCAGACCCGTCCCCACCGAGGCGAGCGAGGTGGCCGTCGTGGACGGGAAGCCCGCCGTGACGGGCCGGCCGGTGCCGCCCCGGGAGGTGGGGAGCAGGGAGTGCAGGAACGGCGCCTCGTCGGGGTGCGCCTTGATCTGCTCCCAGCCGAGCCCGTCGATCAGGAAGACGCAGTTGCGGTCGGCGGGGGGAAGCTCGGGAATCCGCGCCTCGAAGCCGGGGACCTCCAGGCCGGCGGCGAGCGTCGGCAGCAGATCCGCGAGGGACCCGCTCCCGTACTCGGGCACGGGGGCGGTGTCGGGAGCGAGCAGAACGGGATCCTGCCAGGCCGGCTGGGCCATCAGCGGCCGGTCGCCGCGGTCGCGGCCGTGGCCTCGGAGAGGGACTGCGCGAAGGCCAGGGTCTGGCGCACCGTGTCCGGGCCGTCCCCGGCCTCGCTGACACGCAGGCTGAGGTCGTCGGCGGTGGAGCTGCCGGTGTAGCCGTGGTCCGCCTCGCAGTTGGCGTCGCCGCAGGCGGCGGGCTCCAGGTCGATGCGGGAGACGGCGCCCCACCCGATCGTCAGGACGACCTCGCGGGGCAGGGTCCCGGTCACGTACTTCTCCGGGTCGGCGACCACGCGGCTGACGACGACGGACGAGATCCGGTCCAGCTTGACCGACTCGGTGGACGTCGTGGCGTACGGCGTCGGGGAGCTCGTGTCGGCGGCCTGCTCGTCGGTGTGGCTGACGATGAAGCGGGTGTCCGTCAGCACGAGGACCGTGACGTGGCGGCGCACCTCGTTGGAGTCGAAGGTGGTCTCCTGGTGCACCAGGTACGAAGCGACCGGCTCCCCGCCGACGGCGGCCTCCACCGCCTCGGCCACGAGGGCCGGGTAGTAGCCGCTGCGCTCGATCGCCGCGCGCAGCCCCTGGGTCGTCGTACCGGTCTTTGCCATGCGGACCATCCTACGGGGGGCGGGTGACTGCCGGGGACGCCGTGCACGGGTCGGCCCGGGGCCCCGCGGCCTGTGCGCCGTGCAGCGGTGTGCCGCCACCCCTGGGCGCAGCGACGTGGAGCGGTGTGCGCCGTGGTGGACACCTCGGCCCGGT